>JABDPP010000357.1 GCA_013042765.1 Litoreibacter sp. | reverse complement strand
CAACAGCAGGTAGAAGGCCACGACGGGCACGACGACGATGAAGACAATCGCCGAGATGACGCTCAGCGCGGATGAAAACAGCCGGTTCGCCAGTTCTCCGCCCTTGCTCTGAATGGTGCTGCCAATGGCAGAAAGCGACTCGCGCAGGGTGGAGTTTTCATCGGCCAGTGCCGGGAACCGCTCCGAAAGGAAGGACTGCAATTGACGAAACAAGTCTGGCGCCACGTTGAACAGCTGGACGGCCTGCTCGACCACCATCGGGATGATCAGAACGGCCATCAGCAGGAAGATCAGAACCGCCATAAAACTGATGAGTGAAGTGGCAAACGCCCTCGAGGCACCCATTCGTTCGATTCGGTCGGCCAGGGGATCGAGCATATAGGCGATCGCGCCGCCAACGATAAAGGGCAGCAACACATCGCCTAGCACCCATAGCAATGCGATGAACACGGCCGCGGCGATGCCCCAATACTTCAACTGATCACGTACTGGCAGAGCCATGTTCGTCCTTTCGTTCCCGCAAGGATGGACCGCTGAAGGCGTTGCGTTCAATAGCCTTTCTGCAAATCACCCAAGCCAGTTCCAAAGATCGCACGGTTTTCGGCCGGATTGCCGAAAAACAGATCAGGACTTACCAGACCGGATCAGGTCAAGGATGTCTTTCGCCGCCTCGGGAATGTTGGTGCCCGGGCCGAAGATGGCCTTTACCCCGGATTTGTAGAGGAAGTCGTAGTCCTGCTGGGGGATCACACCGCCGCAGATCACGATGATCTCCTCGGCATCCGCTGCTTTCAGCGCCTCTACCAGTTTTGGGGCAAGGGTCTTGTGACCGGCCGCCTGCGAGCTGATGCCAATGACATGCACATCATTGTCGACGGCATCCTGCGCGGCTTCCTCAGGCGTCTGGAAGAGCGGGCCGACATCGACATCAAACCCGATATCGGCAAAGGCCGTGGCAATCACCTTTGCGCCGCGGTCATGGCCGTCCTGCCCCATCTTGACGACCAGCATACGCGGGCGACGACCCTCTTCCTCGGCGAACTGCTCCACTGCCTTCTGGATGGCGGCAAAGCCCTCATCGCCCTCATAAGCCGCACCATAGACACCGGCGAGCGTTTTCACCTCGGCACGGTGACGGCCGAATGCTTTTTCCATTGCCATGCTGATCTCTCCAACTGTTGCGCGGGCGCGCGCAGCATCGACCGCCAGCGCCAGAAGGTTTCCTTCGCCCGATGCGGCCGCGCTTTCCAAAGCACCAAGTGCTGCGTCGCATGCAGCCTGATCGCGGGTCGCGCGAATGCGCTCCAGCCGCTTGATCTGATTGTCGCGTACAGCGACGTTGTCGACATCAAGGATGTCAATCTCCGCTTCATTCTCGAGGCGGAACTTGTTGACCCCGACGATCACTTCTTCGCCACGGTCAACCTCCGCCTGACGGCGGGCGGCTGCTTCCTCGATCCGCAGTTTTGGCATGCCGGTGGCAACGGCTTTGGTCATGCCGCCCATTTCGTCGATCTCTTCAATGATCTTCCAGGCCTCTTCCGCCAGATCAGAAGTCAACTTCTCCACGTAATAGGAGCCCGCCAGCGGATCGACGACCTTGGTCACCTTGGTCTCGTTTTGCAGGATCAGCTGGGTGTTGCGCGCGATGCGGCTGGAAAACTCCGTCGGCAGGGCAATGGCTTCGTCAAAAGAGTTCGTATGCAGCGACTGGGTGCCGCCCAGAACGGCGCTCATCGCCTCGTAAGCGGTGCGCACGATGTTGTTGTAGGGATCCTGCTCCTGCAGGCTGACGCCGCTGGTCTGGCAATGCGTGCGCAGCATTAGCGATTGCTCTTTCTTCGGGTCGAACTCCGACATGATCCGGTGCCACAGGAAGCGCGCGGCCCGCAGCTTGGCCGCTTCCATAAAGAAATTCATGCCGATGGCGAAGAAAAAGGACAAACGACCCGCGAAGGCATCCACATCCATGCCCCGCGCAATCGCGGCGCGGACATATTCCCGCCCATCGGCCAGCGTGAAGGCCAGTTCCTGCACGAGGTTCGCGCCCGCTTCCTGCATGTGATAGCCGGAGATCGAGATCGAGTTGAATTTCGGCATGTCGGTGGAGGTGAACTCGATGATGTCCGCCACGATCCGCATCGAAGGCTCGGGCGGATAGATATACGTGTTGCGGACCATGAACTCCTTGAGGATATCGTTCTGGATCGTGCCGGAGAGCTGCGCGCGGTCCACGCCCTGCTCCTCGCCCGCGACGATGAAACTCGCCAGAACCGGGATCACTGCGCCGTTCATGGTCATTGACACGGAAATCTTGTCGAGCGGGATCCCGTCGAACAGGATCTTCATGTCCTCAACGCTGTCGATGGCGACACCCGCCTTGCCCACGTCGCCCTCAACGCGCTCATGGTCGCTGTCATAGCCGCGGTGCGTGGCCAGATCGAATGCCACGGACACGCCCTGTTGCCCCCCTGCCAGCGCCTGGCGGTAGAAGGCATTGCTGTCCTCGGCGGTGGAGAAGCCGGCATATTGGCGGATCGTCCAAGGGCGCCCGGTATACATGGTTGAACGCGGGCCACGCGTAAACGGCGCGGTTCCGGGCATCGTGCCCATATGCGCCAGGTTTTCGGCATCATCAGAGGTATATACCGGCTGGATCGCGATCCCCTCGGGGCTGTCCCATGTCAGGCCCTCAACCGGGCGGCCCCGAAGCTCCTTCTCGGCGCGAGCGTGCCATGCTTTCTTGTCTTCGCTCATAGCGAAATCCTCTCAAATCTGTCTTTCCGCCTAGGATCGTCGAGCGCAGACGCCCCCGCGATACTGGCGAAACCGGACGGTATATTTGCCCGTCTTTCCGTCGCACCCCTGAACCCGATCAATTTTGCACTTTGCCCCTTAGAAAATCCCGGAAAAGCGCCTATATTTGATGCAAGAGGAGAGACCATGAACCCTGTAACAGCTTTTGTTTTTGCTTTGTTTTTGACCGGTCCGGCTGTTGCGACGGATCTGTCGACCGCGCAGGAGGCCCCGCACCCCGAGATCGGGCCATATAACAGCCAGGAAGTGACGCTGGAAGAATTCCTGTGGCTCAAGCGGCCCGTCGTGGTCTTTGCCGACACCCCCGCAGATCCGCGGTTTCGCGAACAAATGGCGCTCTTGGAAGCCCGTCTCGATGCGCTTGCTGACCGCGACGTCGTGATCCTGACCGACACCGATCCCGCAGCCAAATCCGCGCTGCGCATGAAACTGCGCCCGCGCGGCTTCATGCTGGTGCTGATCGGCAAGGATGGCGGCGTGAAGCTGCGCAAACCCGCACCATGGGATGTCCGGGAGCTTGGCCGCGTCATCGACAAGATGCCCATGCGCCAGCAGGAACTGCGCGACCGGCGCAAAACCGGATTCTGAGACCGGACCTCAGCCTCTGGCGCTGCCCCGACAACCCGGGAAACCTTTATGCGGGTATTAGACGTCACGGCGCCTGTTCAAACTCCATGATCACCTCGTCAACGGCAAGGTTGTCGCCCGGCCCCGCATTGATCTTCGCCACGACGCCTTTGCGTTCCGCGCGCAGGATGTTCTCCATCTTCATGGCCTCAACCGTGCAAAGCGCCTGACCTTCCTGCACTTCGTCGCCTTCCTCCACATCGATCTTCACGATCAAGCCGGGCATCGGGCAAAGCAGCATGCGCGAGGTATCTGGCGGCAGCTTTTCGGGCATCAGGTCCGCAAGCTCGGCCTGCCGTGGCGTGCGAATATGCACTTTCATATCCGCACCGCGCGTGCGCACCTGAAAGCCGGCCGTAATCTTGTCGACCTTGAGCACCAGCGACGCCCCGTCCACATCCAGCCGTGCCAGCTTGTCACCCGGCGTCCAGTCAGAGGTGACCCGGTGGGTCGTACCATCTTCATGCTTGACGGTCGCGCCGGATTTATCGGCCTTGATCCTGACCGCGAAACGCTCCCCTTGGGCGGTAACGACCCAGTCCTTGCCGACCTTGCGTCGGTGGTTGTCCATTGTGCCAGAGATCCGGGCGCGGCGGATCTCGGCAACCCGGTGCATGGCTGCGACCGCCGAGGCGATCCGGGACAGCTCCTCCTGTGACAGCGTGACCCCATCGAACCCGTCGGGATATTCCTCCGCGATGAACGCAGTCGTGATGTCACCCGAGACAAATTTCGGATGATCCATAACTGCGGAGAGGAACGGGAGGTTGTGCCCGATCCCTTCGACCTCGAACCCGTCCAGCGCGTTCCGCATTCCCTCGATCGCCTCCAACCGGCTCGGCGCCCATGTGCATAGCTTCGCAATCATCGGGTCATAGAACATCGAGATCTCGCCGCCTTCGAAGACGCCCGTGTCATTGCGCACGGCATGCACTTTCGACGCCTCCTCCGCCGGTGGGCGGTAGCGCGTCAGGCGCCCGATTGAGGGCAGGAAGTTCCGGTAGGGATCCTCGGCATAAAGGCGGCTTTCCATTGCCCAGCCGTTCAGCTTGATATCCTTCTGGGCAAGGCTCAGCTTCTCACCATTGGCCACCCGGATCATCTGTTCGACCAGATCGACGCCCGTGATCAGTTCGGTGACGGGATGTTCCACTTGCAGGCGGGTGTTCATCTCGAGGAAATAGAAGTTCCGGTCGCCATCGACGATAAACTCGACCGTACCGGCGCTGGTATAGCCAACGGCAGCGGCCAGAGCGCAGGCCTGCTCACCCATCGCCTTGCGGGTCGCCACATCGAGAAACGGGCTCGGCGCCTCCTCGATCACCTTCTGATTACGGCGCTGGATCGAACACTCGCGCTCACCAAGATAGATCGTGTTGCCATGGCTGTCGGCCAGCACCTGAATCTCGATATGGCGAGGTTGGGTGACGAACTTCTCGATGAAGATCCGATCATCGCCGAAGGAACTTGCCGCCTCGTTCTTGGAGGACTGGAACCCTTCGCGCGCCTCCTCGTCATTCCAGGCGATCCGCATGCCCTTGCCACCACCGCCGGCGCTGGCCTTGATCATCACCGGATAGCCGACCTCGCGCGAGATCTTCACCGCTTCGTCGGCATCCTCGATCAGACCCATATAGCCGGGCACCGTGGAGACATTCGCCTCCATCGCGAGCTTCTTGGACGTGATCTTGTCGCCCATCGCCTCGATGGCGGAGGCGGGTGGCCCGATAAAGGCGACGCCTTCCTTGGCCAGCGCCTCGGCAAAGAGCTTGTTCTCCGACAAAAAGCCATATCCGGGATGCAAGGCTTCCGCGCCTGTCTGGCGAATGGCATCCATCACCTTGTCGATCACGATATAAGACTGGTTGGCCGGCGGCGGGCCGATATGAACCGCCTCATCGGCCATTTTCACATGCAGCGCCTGAGCATCGGCATCCGAGTAGATCGCGACCGTCTTGATCCCCATTTTCCGGGCCGATTTGATCACCCGGCAGGCAATCTCTCCACGGTTCGCAATCAGAATTTTCTTGAACATCTTACGGTTCCCCTTGTCCCCGGATCACAGCTGCGGCCGGCAGCGTGTCGTCGCGCACACAAAAAAACGGCCACGCCGCATAAACGCAGCATGACCGTCTGATCTACTTTTCAATGCGCCGCCCTGAAGGGCCGCGCGTGTTTTACTTGCAGACGCCAGCGTCGTCGCAGAAGACGCCCGCAATGCCGCCCAAGATGGCGCCCGTAACCACGTCGCCGCCCGTCGCGTCAGCCACGGCGCCGCCCGCAGCGGCTCCAACCATGCCGCGCTCTGCGTCATTGTCACAGGCCGAAACCGTGCCGACGAGGGCGACAAACCCAAGGCTGATGAAAATTCTTCGCATTGATCTTCTCCTGTAAGATGCGCGGGGTGCTTTAACGTCCCACCCATCGATGCTCTGTTTTTATTTTGCGCCACCAGATGATGCCGCACATGGGCCGGCGGCGTCAAATCCGCGACCGGTCCCGGTTTTACCGCGCCTTCCCCAGGATCTCCTGATCCTGAAAAAAGAGGTCCGCCAGACAAGGCGAACCTCTTCAGAGGGGAAGGGTAACGGTAGTTAACTTGCGAACGCGTTTCTGTGCTGCAGGGGTGCGCCCACGCCAACAGGATGCGCGCTGACGCGAAAGCAGAAAAGGATCGAGTTCCAAGCGATTGATTTTGGGCCAGTTTCAGCGCATCTGCGGAGCGCATCAGCAAAATCATGCCGACCCCTCCCTGTCAGAGACATCGATTGCGCCAGGGAATGCGGCCCGGGCTCGACCGACATCAATGCGCAGCAATGCGTCATAACTCTCCGAATCAAACGGCTCCTCGGCGGCGACGACCTCCCGGCCGAACAGCCAGCTCAGACGGCCTGCATCGAGGTTGCCGCGCTCGAATGGTTCATCCCCGAAATAGTCCCAGAGTGCTCCGAGAAATGCCTCATCGGCGCGGCGGTCCGCAGGCCGGCGATCGGCAAAGCGTTCACGCGCAATCAGGGGCGTTGCACCCTTCTTGTTCTCGCGACGGATTGTGAACTGGAAATCTGTCCCGGTCAGGCGGGACGGGAAGCCCTTGTGTCTTAACATGCTGACCCCCGCGGGCTGTCGGGGAAGAGCGTGGGGTGCGGGGCAGGCGCGAACGCCTCCCCCGCTAATCTCTTAGTACTTGCTGTAGGTCGGCTCGGCTGCAACCGGCTCAACCATAACAACTTCTTCTTCCTGCTGCGCACATGCCGCAACGATAGCGACAAAACCGAATGCAACGATTGCTTTGATGCTCTTGGACATCTTTCTCTCCTAATTGTTTGTGTCACGAACGCACCGAAGCTGCCTTCGCATGCGCACATGTTGTCAGTTTGGGCCACAGAAACGCAACCTTTTTTCACGGTAATCATTTTAAGCACAGAAGAACACCGGGTGGATTGTCCAATCTCAATTTTTGGAAAGATTGAAACTTCCGCGCAACGGGACTGCCATTTTGTCGCATCCAGGCACTGCAACATCATAGCCCCTCCCAGACACAAGATCCATTAACCACTTGGAAAGCCTCAAAAAATTGAACAACATCCGGCGCCGTCTCTCCGAATGAAATCGCCTTTGAAGCCATCGAAATGACGACCAGTTCCGCCTGCGGTGCGGTCATGGCAACAATTGCCAGCCCGTGCGTTTCGCAAAGATAGGAAAAATCCCGCTCAACGCGATCGAATCCAAATTGCAGAGAATCGCCTATTTCCGGCGCAACATAGCGCAATCGCACGGTTTTGGCCGAAGCAGCGGGTACACCTTGCGGCTCGTAGATCACTTCGGGCGCGGCCAGTTCCAGCCCCGAGGGCGCACGCACCGGGCGCGTCCAGACGGGTGACGCGGGCTTTGCGGTCTCGTTCGATATGTTCGCCATGTCCACGCCTCCCTTCTCCGGCCGGATTTCGGTCCTGGTTTTCGCGGTGCTTTACCGCCGCCTCACAGTGGAATGTTGTCGTGCTTCTTCCAGGGATTCTGCAGCTGCTTGCCCCGCAAAGAGGCAAAAGCCCGCGCTACCCTGCGCCGGGTCGAATGAGGGAGGATGACCTCGTCGATGAACCCCTTTTCCGCGGCCACAAACGGGTTCGCAAAACGGTCTTCGTAATCCGCTGTGCGCCCGGCAATCTTCTCCGGATCGCCCAGCTCGGAGCGATACAGGATCTCGACCGCGCCCTTCGCACCCATCACCGCGATCTCGGCGGTCGGCCATGCGTAGTTGAAATCTCCACGCAGGTGCTTTGAGGCCATCACGTCATAGGCCCCGCCATAGGCCTTGCGGGTGATCACGGTAACCTTGGGCACCGTCGCTTCGCCATAGGCAAACAGCAGCTTGGCGCCATGCTTGATCACGCCGCCATATTCCTGACTGGTGCCCGGCAAGAAGCCCGGCACGTCGACCAGCGTGAGGATCGGGATTTCGAACGCATCGCAAAAGCGCACGAAACGCGCCGCTTTGCGCGAACTGTCGATATCAAGGCAGCCCGCCAGAACCAGAGGCTGGTTGGCAACAACGCCCACGCTTTGCCCTTCCATCCGGATGAACCCGGTCAGGATGTTCTTGGCAAAATCCTCCTGGATCTCGAAGAAATCACCCTCATCCGCGATCTTGGTGATCAGCTCTTTCATGTCATAGGGCGTATTCGGGTTGTCGGGGACAAGCGTATCAAGACTGTCCTCCACCCGCGCCGGATCATCGAAAAACGGACGGACGGGCGGCTTCTGGCGATTGTTAAGTGGCAGGAAATCGACCAGCCGCCGCACCTCGGCCAGTGCCTCGACGTCATTCTCGAAGGCCCCGTCGGCGACCGAGGATTTCCGGGTGTGGGTTGTGGCCCCGCCCAGCTCTTCTGCCGTGACCACTTCGTTGGTCACGGTTTTGACCACATCGGGACCGGTGACGAACATGTAGGAGCTGTCTTTCACCATGAAGATGAAATCGGTCATCGCGGGCGAGTAAACCGCGCCACCTGCACAGGGCCCCATGATCACCGAGATTTGCGGCACCACGCCCGAGGCCATGATGTTGCGCTGGAAGACCTCGGCATAGCCCGCGAGTGAGGCCACGCCCTCCTGGATCCGGGCCCCGCCACTGTCGTTGATCCCAATCACCGGCGCGCCGTTCTGCATCGCCATATCCATGATCTTGCAGATCTTCTGGGCATGGGTTTCCGACAGGGAACCGCCAAACACCGTGAAGTCCTGCGAAAAGACGTAGACCATGCGGCCATTGATGGTGCCCCAGCCCGTGACCACGCCATCGCCGGCGGGACGGTCGGCTTCCATCCCGAACTCGGTGCAGCGATGGGTCACGAACATGTCGAACTCTTCGAACGAGCCCTCATCCAGAAGCAGATCAATACGCTCTCGCGCAGTCAGCTTGCCCTTGCCATGCTGGGCTGCAACGCGGCGCTCTCCACCGCCGGCCCGCGCTGCGGCGCGCCTCACTTCCAG
>JABDPP010000340.1 GCA_013042765.1 Litoreibacter sp. | reverse complement strand
TTGGAGCACGTGGCGAGCGGAGTCCTTTGCCTCGATCACGGTTGTTCTGAACGCAACGGTAGTCCTGATGTATTGGAAGATCTACCTCAAGGACCCAGCCCTGTTTTACGGTACGGACGGATCGCCGGGGGCGTGGCATCAGGAATATTTCATCCACGGGCTCGGGCCGTTGCTTCAGATGATAGACGCGTTTTTCATTCTGGGGGTGTTCCGGCCAATCAAGCGGGTCCTGAGCGGCATCGTGTTTGTGCCGGTTGTCTACATCTTCTGGATCGAGGCGCTCGTGCAACCGATGAATATCAAGCCGGAGGGCTCGGTGACGACGGGTCTGCCCTATCGTTTCCTCAACAATATGGATCTCGGTGGGCGCGGCGAATTCTACGTCACCACGATCGGTACGATGCTGGCACTCACTGCGGCCGCTTGGTTTCTGGCATGGCTGCTGCGCAATCGGAACTAGTGGCGGCAATGGCCGCCTGACCGGTCAGTCTCTGTTGCGATCAAGCTTCTGTTCGATCGCGATCAGGCGTTCCAATACATCGTCGCGGTACTTATCAGTGGCCGCGATGTCCTCTTCATGATGGGCGTCCTGCATCGAGTTCACGATGAGACCCACCAAGAGATTCACCACGACGAAAGTTGTTGCCATGATAAAGGGTACGAAGAACGCCCAAGCGTAGGCGTAAACCTCCATCACAGGGCGCACGATCCCCATCGACCAGCTTTCCAGCGTCATGATCTGAAACAGCGAATACGCAGATCTCGGCAGGGTGCCGAACCAATCGGGGAAACTCGACCCGAAGAGCTTCGTAGCCATCACCGCGCCGATGTAGAAGATCAGGCTCATAAGCAGAAAGACAGATCCCATGCCGGGCAAGGCGGTGACGAAACCTTCCACCACGCGGCGTAGAGATGGCGCGACTGAAATCACCCGGAGCAGCCGGAGTATCCGCAAGGCCCGCAATACGGACAGGCCCTGTGCCGCCGGGACCAGCGAAATTCCCACGATCAGGAAGTCGAACAGGTTCCAGCCGCTGCGAAAGAATGTGCCACGGTAGGCAAACAGTTTGGCCGACAGCTCGGCCACGAAAATCGCAAGACATATCTGATCGAGCAATATGATCAGTGGCCCGGCCTGAGCCATAACCGTCTTTGAGGTCTCAAGGCCCAGCACGATGGCATTGAACACGATCACGCCAAGGATGAAATTGCGCACCGAGGTGCGTTCCAGAAGGGATTGAATTCTATCTTGTAGTGACATGTCGCCTCTGTTCAATTTCTGGCGATATGGGCTTTTGTGAATTGCGCTGCAAGCTCTACATGTGTCGACCAGCGGAATTGGTCTACCGGCTGCACCCAATCTAGGCGGTAGCCCCCCTTGATGAGTATTTCCGCGTCTCTTGCGAAGGTCACGGGGTTGCAGGAGACGGCGGCGATCATGGGAACCTCGGATTGTGCCAGTTCGATGCTTTGCGCCTGCGCGCCTGCGCGCGGCGGATCAATGATGACTGCGTCCTGACCGGAAAATTCCTGTGGCAGAACCGGGCGACGGAACAGGTCCCGAAACTCGGCATTCACTTTTTTCAGGCCGGTTGATTTGCGCCAGGCCTGATCCAGAACGTGGATCAGGCTTTCATCACCCTCGAGCGCCCAGACCTCGGCCGTGTTTGCAGCAGGCAGAGAGAACGTCCCGCAGCCAGCAAACAAGTCGGTCACTGACCTCGCCGTGCCAAGTACTTCAGCGACGGCCGCTTGAAGAGTTACCTGGCCATGTTCCGTCGCCTGAAGGAACGCACTAGGTGGGGGCACGACTACGGCGGTTCCGAACGTCTGGATTGGTGGATTGCGCGTGGCGATTACCTCCCCGTCCCAGCACAGGCGGGCGAGATTGAATTTCTCGGCCAGAACGGAAAGCTCGACCAGTTGCTGCGGTTCAAGCGGTTTAGCGTCTCGGATATCGATATCGAGGCCGGCCTCCGAACAGGTGACTGCCAGCGAAATCTCCCCTTTTCGCGAAGCCCCAAACAGCGTGAGGGCTTTGAGCGCCGGCATACCAGTCATGATTTCCGGGTGTAGCAACTGGCAGTCTGGCACTTCGATCAGGGTCTCAGACGCCCGGGAGTGAAACCCGACCAAAACACCCTTTTTGGTGCGCCGCCCGTGCAGTGTGGCCCGCCTGCGCGAGTGCGGTGGTGATGTGTGAATTTCACGAATCTCTGTGTCGATCCCGCGTGCGGCAAGACCCGTGCGGATCATCTGGGTCTTCCACGCTGCCACAAACGGGTCGCTGGCATGCTGCATCGCGCAGCCACCGCAGGACCTGAAATGGCGGCATGGGGGTGCCACGCGATCAGGGGCGGGCGTTATGATCCGGACGCTGCCATCCTCGGCCACGTCAATTCCTTCGCCCGGGAGGGTCCGGGGAATGGTCATCCCATCCGCGCTAACCCCCTCACCCTTCAGGTTGATCCGTTCAATTTCCGTGACTGGCATGGGGTCCTATTCCGCTGCTTCCGCGATGCCGATAAACCCACCCGATTGGCGGTGCCAGTAGCCGGCATAGAGCCCACCCGCAGCGAGCAAGTCGGCATGGGTGCCTTCCTCGACAATCCGGCCTTGGTCGAGGACCACGATCCGGTCCATCCGCGCGATCGTGGACAACCGATGCGCGATGGCAATCACCGTCTTGTCTTTCATTGCATGCTCCAGCGCGAGTTGAATGGAGGCTTCAACCTCGCTGTCGAGCGCGCTTGTCGCCTCGTCGAGGATCAGGATTGGTGCGTCTTTCAGCATCGCACGCGCGATTGCGATCCGTTGGCGTTGACCGCCTGACAGTTTGACACCGCGTTCGCCCAGGTGGGCATCGTATCCCGTCCGTCCCGCGAAATCCTCCAAATCTCCGATGAACGCATCCGCTTCAGCCTTTCGCGCAGCTTCCCGGATGTCTTCCTCGGTGGCGTTCGGATTGCCGTAGAGAATATTGTCGCGCGCCGGCCGGTTGAACATGGCCGTTTCCTGCGTGACCATCCCGATCTGCCGGCGCAGGCTTTCCTGCGTCACTTTCGCGATATCCTGACCGTCGATCAGCACGCGCCCCTGTTCCGGATCGTAGAGCCTGAGCAACAGCGCCACCAGCGTCGACTTGCCCGCACCGGATGCGCCGACAACTCCGAGCTTCTCACCGGGCTTTACTTCCAGAGAGACGTCGGAAACTCCGCCGGTCTTCCGGCCATAGGAAAAGCTCACATGATCCAGCGCGATTTCTCCCTGAGGTACCGACAGGCTGGATGCGCCCGGCGCGTCGACCAATGTGTGCGGCGGGGTGAGCGTCCGGATCCCGTCTTCGACCTCGCCGATGTTAGAATAGATCGTCATCAGTGTGAAACTGACCCAGCCCGTCATCTGGGCGATGCGGATCGAAACCGCGCCGGTTGCGACGATGTCACCGGGGGAGGCGACCCCGTAAGACCAAAGCACAAGCGTTCCGCCAACGAGGGCAACCGGGAGCAGGCCGGAAAGCGTCATCAGGGTGAAGCGGAACCAGGCCGAGACCTCCCCGAACCCAAGCGACTTGTCGCGAAAAACCTGCATGGCTGACAGGGCTTCCTGGTCCTCATGCTTGGCATGGGCAAAAAGTTTCACGGTCTTGATATTCGTAATCGTGTCCACAACTTGGCCGGAGACCATGGCCCGCGCACCGGCCCTCCCGGCGGAATGAACCCTGATGCGGGGCATGAACCAGCGTATGAGCGCAAGGTAGCCCGCCAACCAGACCGCGAGTACCAGCGCAACCCGGTAGTCGATCGCTGTTAGCAAGAGAACTGAGCCCACAAGGGAGGCAAGAGCGAAGGCCACCACGTTGATTGTCTCAACCGCGACATCGGTAACGGCCCGCGCGGTTTGCATCTGTTTCTGGGCAATCCGGCCCGCGAAGTCGTCATCGAAGAAGGTAACCGCCTGCCCCATGGTCCAGCGATGCAGGCGCGACAGCACCAAAGGGTTCACGTTTGGCCCGACCACGACCGAGTTCGCAGCCGATGACATCCCGAAGACAGCGGGACGCAGCAGGAGGAAGAACGCTGCGAACGCCAGAAGCAGAAGCCAGTGCTCACGGAAAAAACCAACGGGCCCGGATTGCAGAGCCGTGTCAACGACAACGCCAAGCAGGAGCGCGGTGAACACTTCGAGCGAGCCTGCGGCCGCAGAGACGAGAGAGGCGCCGAACAGAACCGGCCAGGCGCCTGACAAGGCCCAGCGGAAGAACGCCGCGAGCGTGCGCGGCGGCGGGCCTTCCGCGGGCCGGAAGGCATCGATCAGGTTTCCGATTTTGCTAACCCGGCTCATGATCTCACTCGGCGGCTCGTGTGGTGTTGAGGAAACCGCCCGACTGGCGACCCCAGAACCCAGCATATAGACTATTTTTCGCCAAAAGCTCGTCGTGGGATCCGTCCTCGGTGATGATGCCGTCGTCCAAAACGATAATTCGATCGAGATGAGCAATCGTGCTGAGCCGATGAGCAATCGCGATAACGGTTTTTCCCTCCATCACGCCGTAGAGCGTTTCCTGGATCGCGGCTTCAACTTCGCTGTCCAAGGCGCTTGTCGCTTCGTCCAATACCAGGATTGGGGCGTCTTTCAGAATGACCCGCGCAAGAGAGATGCGCTGGCGCTGCCCGCCACTCAGTTTGACCCCGCGTTCGCCGACGTGGGCATCGTACCCCGTGCGGCCGGTTGGATCTTCCAGATCAAGGATGAACTCGTGGGCCTCGGCGCGCTTGGCCGCCTCAATCATCTCGGCCTCGCTCGCGTCGGGGCGGCCGTACAGGATATTGTCCCGCACCGAGCGGTGCATGAGCGCGCTGTCCTGCGAAACCATCCCGATATGCGCGCGCAAGCTGTCCTGAGAGACATGTGCGATATCCTGACCGTCAATGAGGATACGTCCGGCATCTGCATCGTAAAAGCGCAGCAGCAGCTTCACCAAGGTCGATTTGCCGGCGCCCGAGCGGCCAACCAAGCCAATCTTCTCTCCGGGATTGATGGTCAGGTTGATATCGACGAGGCCGCCAGCATCGCGGCCGTAATGGTGGCTGAGGCCTTCGATCTGGATCCTTCCTTCATCCAACCTCAAGGGCTTTGCATCGGGTTGGTCGAGGAGGGTGATTGGCTGGGCAATCGTCTCCATTCCCTCTGCCACGACACCGAGAGAACGGAAAAAGCTCGATACGGCCCACATGATCCAGCCGGTCATCGCGTTCAAACGCAGGGTCAGGGCAGCGGCCGCCGCGATTACACCAACCGAGGCCGTGCCTTGCGCCCATAGCCAGATCGCCCATCCGACGACTGCGACGATCAGGAATCCATTGAGCGTCACGAGCATGACATCCATCAGCGTGAATATTCGCATCTCCCGCGCGAAGGTCTGCCGGGTCGTCTCGATCGCTTCCTTTGCGAAGTTGATTTCGTGATCATGGTGGGCAAACAACTTGACGGAATGGATATTGGTATAGCTGTCGACCACGCGGCCGGTCGTCATGGACCGTGCATCGGAGGAGGCTTTGGAGGCGGGGCCGACCCGCTTCATCGTCCAAATCACGAGCAACGCATAGAGCGCCAGCCAGATCATGAGCGGCAAGGCGAGGCGTGGGTCGGCCTCGCTGAGCAGGATGGCGGCTCCGATGAAGTAGGCTATTGAAAAGGTGATGGCGTCAAAGACCTGAAAAACCGCCTCACCGGCGGCAGGCGGGGCTTGCATGATCCGGTTTGCAATTCGGCCGGCGAAGTCATTCTCGAACCAGCCGACGGATTGGCGCAGCACATGGCGGTGGGCGCGCCAGCGAAACAGCGTCCCGAAATTGGGCAGGATCGCGTTGTTGAGGAGTGCGACATCAATCCCCTGAAGGATGGGACGGATGATCAGCACGAAACCCGCGATCAGGATAAGCTCTGTTCCGTATTCCGTGATGATCTCAGCAGGCTCACCGCGCCCGAGAAAATCCACCACGCGGCCAAGATAGTAGATCAGGCCCACTTCCACGAACGCCACCACGAGCGACATGATCCCGGTGAATACGAACATCTTATGGAACGGCCGACTATAGTCGCGCAGAAACGGCCAGAGCTGCGTCGGTGGCGCATCTACCTGTGGGTATTCCTCGTAAGGGTCGACCAGATTTTCGAGAAACCGGAACATCTATGTGCCTTTGAACTATCTGCGCAGGTATAGCGCTTGAGTTTCAAAAATTCCATGACGGCAAATAGGCTTGTGATCTAGGAACGGAGGTCGTTGCGGATCGAGTGATTTCAGAGCACAGCTAGCGCAGCAGCTCTTCCTTGGACAAGGCGAACCCGGACGCGATCCAGCGGGTCTCCAGATCCTTGAGCCGGCTGCCAAGCTCTGCGCCCTGAAGATCAGGCATGAGATCGGCTGCCACGACCGGGAAGACTGCTTTGGCCCCCATCTTGATCATAGCGTGCAGATCTTCGGGTAAAGGTTGCTCGAATGTGGCCGCGCGGACAAGGGCCGTGTCGCGGGCGATCTGTGCGCCGTGGCGGTAGGCTGTTGCCGCGATACCATCGGGGGAGCCTGTCAGCGCCCGCAAGGTTGTGAGCATCCGAGCATCGGCGCGCGACAGCCGCCATCGATCACAGGGATCCTCCCCGCCAAGCGCCGCGGCGCGCCTTTGCCAGCTAGGTGGCGTCGACGCTTCGAGATGTACCAGCCGCGTCAGAACCCTTGGATCCGCCCCGGGCAAGACGTGGGAAAGAACGCCGGATATGTCCATGGAGGCGACACTTGGTGCCGGATCATCGGCAGCCAGGAGCTTGCGCATCTCGCTGCCGATACGCTCCCGGGAGAGTGCATCGAGCCCTTGGGCAAGCTCGGCGCAGGCGGCCAGCCCCTCCGGATCCAGACCTTCGTGCGGATCGCCATACCACGCGTGAAACCGGAAGAACCGAAGGATTCGCAGGTAATCCTCCGTAATGCGGCGGCGCGGGTGCTCGATGAACCTGACATGTCGGCGCGCGAGGTCCTCGAGACCCCCAACCGGATCATGGATTTCACCATTCGGCGTAACGTAAAGCGCGTTCATCGTGAAGTCGCGACGCCTGGCATCCTCTGCGAGAGATTTCGAGAAGGCCACCGTCGCGCGCCTGCCATCGGTTGAGACATCTGTGCGAAAGGTCGTCACCTCGAATGGGATCTTGTCGACGACAAACGTAATGGTGCCGTGGTCAATACCAGTGGGAACCGTACGCAAACCAGCCTGCTGACCCAGTGCGATCATTTCTTCAGGGGTGGCATCCGTCGCCAGATCGATATCGGAAACCGCGCGCTCCATCAGCGTGTTGCGAACACAGCCTCCGACGAAAAAAATCTGGTGACCGGATTTCTCAAAAGCGTCGGTTACCGCGCGGCTCGCCGGTTGCGTGATCCATGGAGCCAGCAGGCGGGTCATAATGCAACCTGATCAGCAAGCGAGCGCAACATGCGGGCCGTCGCACCCCAGATAAAATAGGGCCCGTAAGGAACGGTGTAATAATACCGTGTCTCGCCCCGCCAGCGCCGTCCTTGAATGGCAAAATTCGAGGGTTCCAAGACGTGATCAAAGGGGACGGAAAACACCTCGGCCACTTCGCCCTGCTCCGGGGTCGGGGTGAAGGGCTGAGAGATATGCGCGATGAAGGGCGTGACCTGAAATCCGGTGACGGTTTCATGGCTGGCCAAGTTGCCCAACAGTGTGGCGGAGTGTTTCGGCAGCCCGATTTCCTCATGGGCTTCTCGCAGGGCGGCATCTGAGAGCGATGCATCGGCCTCGTCGCGCTTGCCGCCGGGAAAGGCAATCTGCCCGGGATGATGCTTCAAGGCGGAGGAGCGCTTGGTCAGGATCAGGCGCAGTTCCCCCCGCTTCTCGTAAATCGGGATGAGGACGGCTGCGTCCCGCAGGACCCGCCCTTCTGGCAGGTTCACGTTCGGGTTCAGGTCAAAGTCGGACGAAGGGGCGGCCGGTTGCCCGAGCGCCGCTTCGATTTTTTCTAGACTATATCGCGACATCGCCATCGGTGCCCTCGGCTTCGAACCCGAGTGTCGTGGGATCCATCACATAATGCGCTCCGCAGAACTGGCAGTCCGCCGTAAGGGTTCCGTCATCCTTGGTCATGTGCCCGATATCGCGTGCCGAATAAATCGACATGCTTTGGCGGACCTTGTCTTCCGAGCAGGTGCAGCCGAATTTCACCGGCTGCGCATCAAAGACAACCGGGCGTTCCTCATGAAACAGCCGCACCAGAAGATCGGTCGGCGCAACGCTCGGGCCGATCAGCTCAAGCTCCTCAACCGTATTCAGCAGAACATTTGCGCGGTTCCAGTTCTCAGAAGCATCGCCGTCCAGAATGTCCGCCGCGTTCAGCAAACCGTCCTCGCCACTGCCGCCTTCACCGCCCATCAGAGGCGACGCCTTCGGCATATGCTGCAGCATGACGCCACCGGCGCGCCAACTGATCGGGGCACCGGGCTCCTGGTTCTGGCCATAGGTCAGCGCAAAGCGGGTCGGTAGCTGTTCGGATTGCGCGAAATAGGTTTCGGCGCAGTGAGACAGGCTGCCGCCAGCAAGTGGTGTAATCCCCTGATACGGGGTCATGTCATTACCCTGATCAATCAGGATCGCGAAGAAACCCTTGCCGATTTGGGTAAAGGGAATGCCGGACGGATCCAGTTTTTCTTCATCGAAGCTGGCATAGGCCCGCAAGCGTGCCGGCTCTCCATCATCGGTGGGGCCGTAATAGTCGGTAGCGATCAGGCGCAATGGTCCATCGCCGCGGATCTGCAATGACAGTTTCCACCTAAGCTTAATAGTCTGTCCGATCAGCGCGGTCAGCAGGGCTGCCTCGGCCACCATCGCCTCTACAACGGCCGGATAGTTGTGCTGTGCCAGCACCTGATCCAGCACCCCGTCGAGCCGCGCAATGCGCCCGCGGATATCGGCAAGATCAAGCTGAAAAGGCAGGACCGTGTCGTCCCACGCTATTTTTTGTCCGAGTGTCATGAGAGTTCCTTAAGCCTTGGGCTGGACATACCGCGTCTATATAGGAGGGGCAATCAGTTCACCAAGAGGTATGGACCGTATGCAAAGCGGAGATGCAGAATGATCAGACGTTACGGGGAAGCGGTTCGGCACGGGAAAACCTATCGGCTGCGACCGGGATGCTACGCGATCCTGTCTGATGGCGCGGGCGTACTCACCACGTTTCAGGAAAAGCCCAATCCCGAGTTTCAGTTGCCCGGCGGTGGAATCGATCCGGGGGAAAACCCGGTGAATGCATTGCATCGTGAGGTTTACGAAGAAACCGGCTGGGCCATTTCCAGCCCGCGTCGCCTTGGGGCCTACAGGCGGTTCACCTACATGCCGGAATACGATCTCTGGGCGGAGAAGCTTTGCCAGATATATGTCGCGCGTCCGGTGCTGCGACGCGGGCCACCGCCGGAGGACGGGCACACTGCGGTCTGGCTGTCATTGGATGAGGCGATGGAGCTGTTGGCGAATACCGGTGATCGCGATTTTCTCGGGAGTTGGTCGCGGCATTATTTCTGATTGGTTGGAGGGCCGTGATAGTCGAATACAAGCGCGGAGACGTCATCCTCGAAGCCGGGCTTTCCGCTGAAGTTCTGGAGGTGTTCGACGAGGCCGGTCAGAGTGTCCGGGCCGTTTTGACAGCAACTCTATTCAAGGTAAGTCGCGAGCCCGTCCTCCTCGAAAAAGGTGCCCGCTTCCGTTTCGCACTCGGTAATCCCGTCCGAATGAAGTAGGAGGCGGTCGCCCGGTTCCATCTGTATTTCGACGCTTTCATGGGCGGGATCGTCGACCAGCCCGATGGGCAGCCCGCCGGAGCCGAGGGGTCGGGGAAAAGCGCCGGGTCTTTTCAGGAGGGGATGCGGATGGCCGGCTTGCACGAAACGACCTTTCCCTGTGTGCAAATCCAGAATGCACAAGGCGAGCGTGAAGTAATGGTCTGTCTGAAATTCGTCGAGCAGGAGATTGTTCAGAAGCGCGGCGGTCTCTGCGGGATCGCGGGCAACAGGGTCGCCCTTTGCACTGGCTCGAATGGCGAGATTTTGGTTTGGCGTGCGACCGCTCAGGTGTCCCGCAAGGCGTGCTGTCATCAGAGCGGAGGTCACCCCATGTCCGGACACATCCAGCGAATAAAGGCCGATCGAACTGGAGTTCGGTCTGAAGTATCCGACCAGATCCCCTCCGACGTGGCCGCTGGGCTGCAGGAGAAAGGACGCAGACGCCTGATCAAACTCGACATGGGTTTCGCGCAGGAGTGACTGCTGAAGCTTTTTTGCCTCCTCTAGATCTCGATCGAGGCTTGCATACAGCATCTGGATCTTGTCCAAAGCCTCGTTCACGGTCCGGTTTTGGTCCACGAGCTGGGCCTGCATTTTCACAATCCGCTCGCCAGCGCGCAGCCGGGCCTTCAACTCCCCGAGATTGACGGGTTTGGTCAGAAAATCATCTGCCCCGGAGTTCAGCCCCTCCGCGATTTCCTGACTTTCTCCCTTGCTTGTTAGAAGTACGAAGTAGCCGTAGCCCCTGCGATCAAGGTTACGAAAAGCCCGGCAAAACTCCGGGCCGCTCATGCCTGGCATCATCCAGTCGCTGATGACTAGCGAGATGTCATTCTCCTTTGCCAGCGCGAGCGCTTCGCGACCTGATCCGGCTTCCATCACCTTGTATCCCCATTTCTTAAGGGATGTGGTCAGAAGCTTGCGCTGGAGACGACTGTCATCCGCGATCAGGATTGTCGGAGATCTGGTTTCAGAGACGCACCCGATCTGGGAGTCAGTTGTCGCGTCATGGTCTGATCCGAAGTCCTCCATGAACCCGGGTGTCGCTGACCCGATTTAAGATGGTGTAAACGATAAAATGCGACGGATTTCGGCTTTGTCAGACAAGATTCTGTTAATTGAGACCCGATTACTGAGGGGGCAGGTCTTTTGCTCCCTCGGAGTTTCAAATGGTGAATTGGGTGCGGATTGGGGAACTCAGATCCGACTTTGGTGACGACGATTTCAACGAAATCATCTCGTTATTTCTGAGTGAAGTCGAAGAGCGGCTGAGCTCTCTGCACCGGGATGATGTCGCGAAACTCAAGGAAGATCTTCATTTCCTGAAAGGCAGCGCGGCGAATCTTGGTTTCGACACGTTCAAGGCAACTTGCAGCAGGCTGGAAAGTGATCCGAGCGCGGTGGATCTGGTGGATCTGAGGCGTGTGTATGAATCCTCGAAGTCGGAGTTTCTAGCCTGCTGCGCACAGAAGGGGCCGGGGATCTAGATCAGGAATTCGGCCAGAACGGCATCATCGGTGATATCGCGAAATTCGAAACCGGCCTCGGTCATTCGTTTGAATAATGTCTCGAAAGACTCAGCTTTCTTGGTTTCGATCCCGATAAGCACCGATCCGAAATTGCGCGCGGATTTCTTCAGATACTCGAAACGCGCGATATCATCATCCGGTCCAAGCAGGGACAGAAAGTCCTTCAAGGCACCGGGCCGTTGCGGCATGCGCAGAATGAAGTATTTTTTCACACCGGAATAGCGCAGCGCGCGCTCCTTGACCTCGGGCAGGCGTTCGAAATCGAAATTGCCGCCGGAGGTCACGCAGACGACCGTCTGCCCCCTGATCTCGTCTGCAAGATCATCAAGAGAGTCGAGAACCAGTGCCCCCGCCGGTTCCAGCACGATCCCTTCATGGTTCAGCAAGCTGGTCATCGTCGCACAAATACGGTTCTCAGGCGCGGTCAGAACATGGCCGGGATTGATGTTTTTCAAAGAAGCGAAGGTGTGATCGCCTATACGCGCGACCGCCGCACCATCGACGAAGGAATCCACGTGGTTCAGCGTCACGGGCTCCCCTGCTTTGAGGGCCGCAGTAAGGCTCGCTCCCCCTTCGGGCTCAATATACCGGAATGAGGTGTCCGGAGCGGCCTCCGAGAAATAGCGGGTGACGCCTGCTGACAGGCCGCCGCCGCCCACAGGCAGCACGATTATGTCGGGTGGGGTCTGCAGTTCATCGAGGATTTCGACCGCCACGGATGCCTGCCCCTCGATGACATCAGGGTCATCGAACGGCGCCAGAAAATGCGCACCGATTTCCAGACAATGGCTTTGGGCTGAGGCCAGCGTCTGGTCGAAATAGTCCCCTGTCAGGCGGATCTTGATGTTCTCGCCGCCGAATGTCCGGGTTTTGTCGATCTTCTGTTTCGGGGTCGTAACTGGCATGAAGATCTCGCCCTGTACGTCAAAATGCCGGCATGCATAGGCAAAACCCTGGGCGTGGTTGCCGGCGCTCGCGCAAACAAAGTTGCGCTGGTTGGGCTTTGTCTCGCGGATCTTGCGCATCGCATTGAACGCTCCGCGGATCTTGTAGGAGCGCACTGGCGAGAGGTCTTCGCGCTTGAGATAGATTTCTGCCTCGTAGAGCTCCGAGAGATAATCATTGCGTTGCAATGGCGTCGGCGGGAACAGCGCACGCATCTTCTCAGTCGCCATGCGGGCGGAATTTTCAAAGCTGCTCATAGCGCCGGATTAAGGGCTCAAAACCCGGTACGGGTCAATCGCGGAGTGCTGCCCGGTCTTGCGCAATCGTGGCAGAGACGGTATCGCCGCGCGAAACCCAAGCCAAATTCGGAGCCGCACACATGTCTGCCCCCAAAAAAGTCGTCCTGGCCTATTCCGGCGGCCTTGATACCTCGATCATCCTGAAATGGCTGCAAACCGAGTATGGCTGCGAGGTTGTGACCTTCACGGCCGATCTTGGGCAAGGCGAAGAATTGGAGCCCGCGCGTGCAAAGGCCGAGATGCTGGGGATTGCGCCGGATTCGATTTTTATCGAGGATCTGCGGGAAGAGTTCGTTCGAGATTTCGTGTTCCCGATGTTCCGGGCCAACGCGGTCTATGAAGGGCTTTACCTGCTGGGCACGTCCATTGCACGGCCCCTGATCTCCAAACGTCTGATCGAGATTGCAGAAGCCACTGGCGCAGATGCGGTCGCGCACGGCGCGACGGGCAAGGGCAACGATCAGGTTCGCTTTGAGTTGTCTGCCTATGCGCTCGACCCCGATATCCAAGTGATCGCGCCGTGGCGGGAATGGGACCTGTCCAGCCGCACCAAGCTGCTCGAGTTTGCCGAGCAAAACCAGATTCCGATTGCCAAGGACAAACGCGGCGAGGCGCCGTTCTCCGTGGATGCGAACCTGCTTCACACGTCCTCCGAGGGGAAGGTCCTCGAGGATCCCGCCGATGACGCGCCCGATTATGTCTACCAGCGAACGGTGCATCCCGAAGATGCCCCTGATAAGCCAGAGTTTATCGAAATCGGGTTTGAGAAAGGCGACGCCGTGTCGATCAACGGCGAGGCAATGTCTCCGGCGACTGTGTTGACCCGTCTGAACGAGCTCGGCGGCAAACACGGGATCGGTCGGCTCGATCTGGTCGAGGGCCGGTTTGTCGGAATGAAGTCGCGCGGCATTTACGAAACACCGGGTGGTACCATCCTTCTTGAGGCACATCGCGGTATTGAGCAGATCACGCTGGATCGCGGCGCGGCGCATCTGAAGGATCAGATCATGCCGCAATACGCGGAGTTGATCTATAACGGGTTCTGGTTCTCGCCGGAGCGCGAGATGCTGCAAGCCTTGATCGACAAGAGCCAGGAACACGTGACGGGCACCGTGCGCCTGAAGCTCTACAAGGGCTTGGCGCGTACAGTCGGACGTTGGTCGGAGCATTCGCTATATTCCGAGGAACACGTGACCTTCGAGGATGATGCGGGTGCCTATGACCAGAAGGATGCAGCCGGGTTCATCAAGCTCAATGCATTGCGCTTGCGCCTTCTCGCCCTGCGGGATCGCCGTCTGAAGTGACGGGTGCCTCCGGCGGGGATACTTCCGGAGAAATGAAGACCTAGCCGCTCAAGCTATGGGCTTTCAGAGCCTCGTAGTAGGGCAGGGCTCGTTTTTCGAGCTCTGCTGCTGCTCCCGATAGATCAGGTCGCGGCCCTTCTGCGCCCGCAAACCCGGTGCTGCGATGGATCGCATCATACCAATGAGCAGCCCAGATTCCGTCCTGAGGATGGCCGCCGGCGGGCCAGCGGAGCATTTCTGGCTGAAAGGAAATCGAGAGAGCCTTGCACAGGTTGCGTAGCTTGGCTTCTGGGTCCGCGCGAATGTCGGTACTGTCGATAACGATGCCGCCGCCGAGGCTCTCGAACAGCTGTGCCTGCTGAACGAAGCCAAGATCCTCCAGCGTTGGCTCTTCGCGCTTGGCGCTGTAACTGGCGATGACCCGTGCGGGATGGCGGATCAGGAACACATTGGTGCAATTCCGGGCCCAGTCTGTAGGGAAACCTTCGATCATGTGCTGGCACATGTGCTTTTGGTAGAAGATGGCTGCAC
>JABDPP010000337.1 GCA_013042765.1 Litoreibacter sp. | reverse complement strand
GTGCGAATGCAATCCACCAGGCCCAGTAGAAGATGGACCAGGCACCTTGCCAGCCAGACAGCCGACCTTCGGTGGCAGCGGCATAGGCTGCAGCCACATCGGCAGGCGGCAGCGCGGCGGCGGCCTCTGGCAACCCGGAACTGAAGGATTCCAGTGTTCCCCACGGGCTTGTTGCGGAACCGTAGACGCTCGCCAGATCCTCAGCAGACAGCGCCTGCACGGAGGCAGGTACATTGGCTGAGAACGTCTCCATCGTCACCGGTGCCCACACCGTGAACAGATTGGCCGGGATCGAGACAAGGTAGTCGAACATACCGACGAAGAGCGCCTGCAGACCGAAGAAGGTTGATCCGAACAACAGGAAGAACACCAGCACGAAGAAGCTGAGCCCCATGTTGATGTTGGACAACCACTTGATGCCCTTGCCCACGCCCGACAGTGCCGACAGGGTCGAGGCCCCCATGATGACCAGCAATGCGAAGATAATCGCCATGGTCGAAGACGACTTCGAGCCATCTTCGGCGGTCACGTAAAGCCACTCGCCAAAGCCGATCCGGTAAAGGCCGGAAACGAATTGCTCAACACCGAAGCCCAGCGTCTGGGCCACGCCCAGAACGGTTGCAACCACCGCGACCACGTCAACAACATGCCCGAGCGTGCCCGAAAGCGACTTGCCGAAAAGCGGCGTCAGCGCCGAACGAATGGTGAGCGGGAGGCCCCGCCGATAGGAGAAATAGCCAAGCGCAAGCCCCACGATCGCGTAAGACGCCCAGGCCGCGAGACCCCAATGGGTGAAGGACCAGATATAGGCATCACGCACATTGCCCGCGGTACTGCCTTCGGTCAGGCCCTGAATGGTCGCCGGGTTCGAACCGAAGTGATACATCGGCTCCGCCGTGGCGAAGGTCAGCATCCCGATCCCGATACCGGCCCCGAACATCATCGAGAACCATGAGAAATTAGAAAACTCGGGCTGGTCCCCGGGCAATCCCATTTTCAGCTTTCCCGCCGTCGGCCAGAGCGCCAGTACGAAACACAGGATGACGAAGAACGCCATTACATAGACGTACCAATAGCTGAACGTAGCCAGGATGATGGTGTTGAGGTTGCCCAGAACAGCTCCAGCCTGGTCCGGAAATGCGATGGCCCAGAGGATCAACCCCCCGACCAGAAGTTTTGCAGTGATCGTCACGTCCTTTGTGAAACCACGATAGAACCCCGACGCCGCTGTGCGGATCGGAAGCTCCGTTATTGGAGGCTTGATCGCCATTTTTCTCTCCCTGTTGGATACATTTTTTTGTTTTTATGCCAACAGGGTAAGCACAGATTCCGAAAATCACCTAACCGAGAAACGACTTGTGCCGTTCGAAAACGCCGCGCTGGCTGTAAGAATCTGAAAACAAAAAGAAAACGCGCCGCACCATATTTGGTGCAACGCGCGATCAATCATCTATATCTTGCGGTCAGGCGTTCACATCCACAACGACTCGCCCCTTGACCTGCCCTTTCAGGATCGCACGTCCAAGCTCCGGAAGGTCCGTCAGCGTGGCCGGATGCACCATGGCGTCCAGCTTGTCCATCGGCAGGTCCTTGGCAATCCGCTGCCACGCCCGTACGCGGTTGTCGTAGGGCTGCATAACGCTGTCGATGCCCAGGAGGTTCACGCCGCGCAACAGGAACGGTATCACCGTTGCCGGCAACCCGGCCCCACCGGCCAGCCCCACAGCCGCAACCGAGGCACCGTATTTCATCTGCCCCAGAACACGCGCCAGCATGGCGCCGCCCACGGCATCAACACATCCCGACCAGGTCTCGCCTTCCAGCGGGCGCTTGGTCGTCTCGTTAAGCTCCTCGCGGGGAACGATCTGGGTCGCACCGAGCGACTTGAGGTAATCGGCGGTCTCGGGGCGGCCCGTCACACCGGCCACCTCGTAGCCTAGATTGGCAAGGATCGCAGTGGCAACCGAACCGACACCACCAGCTGCCCCGGTGACCAGAACCGGACCGTGGCCCGGCTCAAGACCGTGGTCCTCCAGCGCCATAACAGCCAGCATCGCGGTAAAGCCAGCGGTGCCCACGGCCATCGCCTGTCTGCTGTCCAGCCCCTCGGGCAGCGGCACCAGCCAATCCGCCTTAACGCGCGCTTTCTGGGAATACCCGCCCCAATGGGCCTCGCCCACGCGCCATCCGGTCAGAACGACCTTGTCGCCGGGTTTGTAGCGCGGGTCGTCGGAGGCCTCGACCGTGCCGGACAAATCGATCCCCGGCACATGGGGATATTTGCGCACCAGCCCGCCGCCCGGACCGATGCACAGCCCGTCTTTGTAGTTGACCGTGGAATACTCCACCGCAACCGTCACTTCCGCTTCGGGCAACTGGTCAAGCGTCAGCTCCTGCACCGCAGCGCTGGTCTTGCCCTCGTCATCCTTCTCCACCACCAATGCGTTAAACATATTGGCTCTCTCCTATATCCAGAATTGCTCGTGAACGGTCGCCTCGCGCGGCCCGTCCGTTGTTTCAACCGTGATGCGGTCACCCTCATCCCAATGGGTCATGCGCACCATACCGATTGCCACATTGGTCTCGTAATCAGGTGACCAGGCGGCCGAAGTTATCTTGCCGATCCGCTTGCCCTTTTCGGTCGTCACAGGCCAGCTCCGGTCACTGCCGCCGATCTTGGGACCATCAATGGAAATGGCACGGATCTGCTGAACCGGCCCTTCCTTGGCAACCCGCAAAAGCGCGTCACGCCCGACACAACCGATCGCCGTCTGGGTCGAACAGAAACGCCCCAACCCGCATTCATGCGGCGTGTTTTCCCGCGTCATATCATTGCCATAACTCAGAAGCCCACCCTCGATCCGCTCGATCAGGTTGGGACAACCCGCATGCACATCGAGGTCCTTGCCTGCCTCAAAGAGCGCATTCCACAACGGCATACCGATCGCACTGTCCTCGACATAGATCTCAAACCCGCCCTGCTTGGAATAGCCCGACCGCGCAACGATCAGATCCCGACCCTGGAAATCGAAATAGCCATAACGGAAAAAGCGCAGGTCGCGCACTGAACTGCCAAAGATCCGCTCCATCAGGTCATCGGCTCTCGGCCCCTGCACCGCAAGCGGCGAGACATCAGGCTCATCCACCAAGACGTCGAGGTGAAGCCCGTAAGCCAATCCTTTGACCCAAAACAACAAATCACTATCCGCGATTGATATCCAATAGCGTTCGTCACTCAGCTTCAGAGCCACCGGATCATTGAGCATTCCTCCGGTCTCATCCACGATCGGGACGTAATAGCACATCCCCGGCAGCATGCCGCGCAGATCACGCGGGGTCAGCATCTGCATCAGGCGGCCGGCATCGGGTCCGCGCAGCTCAACCTGACGCTCCACCGAGACATCCCAGACCTGCACCGCGGACTTGAGATGGTGGTAGTCCTCCTCCACCGACCGGAATACCGTGGGCAGCAGCATGTGATTGTAAACCGTGTAAGCCTTGACGCCCGCCGCCTCGACCCCTTCCGAGAACGCGGTACGCCGCAACCGGCGTGATGGAGAGATTAATGCCATCTCAGATCTCCTGCGGCATGATGAAAAGATCAGTATCGTCCGGGCGTTGCCCGGCTGCGGTCAGCATCGCGTGGATCTGGCCACGATGATGGGTCTGATGGTTGAAGAAATGCACCACACATTCGGAAACCGGCTTGGTGACGGACTTGTTCAGCGCTCCGGAAAACCAGGTCAGTGGCCCGACCAGATCGATTTGATTGAGACGCTCCGCCCAGCGGTGGATATGTCCGTCGGTGCGCAGTCGCTCATCAAGATAGGGCTGCAACTCCTCGTGCAGCGCAACGCTCTCCGGGATCCCGCCCATCGGCGCACAGGTGCCGTCAAAGCGTGACATCCACAGCTGATCGCCCCAAAGCAGATGATTGCAGGTGCTCAGGATCGAGCCGAAGAATGCTCCCCGGTCTCGGCCAAGTTCATCCGGCGACAGCGCTTCAAGACAGCGCGCCATCCCTTTGTTTTGCCAAGCATTGTAGCGCGCCATTGTGCGGCAGTACTCGACCGAGATCATTTAGGGACCCGACCACTCAATCGGGCAGATCTCCGCGGAGTTTCCGCCGAAATCCCAGACGCGTCCGTAGTCGCGGACCTTCGACTTCTTGCCGACGGCCGCAATGATATCAGGACCCATCCAGTATTTCGTGTTCGAGATCAGAACCGGATGTTCAGGGCTCTTTCCATCGATCATCTCGATCTCGCCCTGAATTTTCCGTCCGATCATGATCGAACGGGTCTTACCCTCGCGCAGGATCTCAACCGGCGCGCGCTCGGCGCCGATGATCTCACTGACGAGCATGGTGAACAGACCCGTTGTCCCCCCGGCTGCGCCTGAGAAGATTTTCAGGATGCCGTTATAGGCCTTTTGCGAAGCGTTTTCATCGACATAGGCAGCGACCTTCCAGTTGCCCTCACCCATGCGGCCCGGGATATCAACAAGCAGACCGATGTTCAGGCCGCCGAGGTCCTCGCCCTCGAAATGTCCCTCGTCAATCGCAATCGCCATCCAGGCGTGGCAATGACCCTCGGTGGGAGGATGCGCACCC
>JABDPP010000332.1 GCA_013042765.1 Litoreibacter sp. | reverse complement strand
CCGTACCTGCGGTGCCGATCAACGTGATGCCTTCGGAACGCGCCCACTGGCAGGCGATCAGCCCGACACCCCCGGCAGCGGCGTGAAACAGCACCGTGTCGCCCTTGGACAGCGGGGTGGTGCGGTGGAACAGGTACTGGACCGTCAGGCCCTGCAGCATCATCGCCGCGCCTTCCTCGAAGGAAATCTCGTCGGGCAGCGGGCAGACCTGCGCGGCGTTCATCACGCGCGCCTCGCAATAGGCGCCGGGAGGGGCCGCGGCATAGGCGGCGCGGTCGCCTTCCTTTAGATGGGTAACACCTTCGCCCACGGCCTCGATGATGCCGGAGCCTTCCATCCCGAGGGCTGCTGGCAGTTCAAGCGGATAGATGCCCGAACGCTGGTAGATATCGATGAAGTTCAGGCCACAGGCCTTGTGGCGGATGCGGACCTGGCCGGGGCCGGGTTCGCCGACGGCGCGGTCGACCAGCTTCATGTTGCCGGAACCGCCGAACTCTTCGATGATGACGGTTTTCGCGGATGTCGTTGTCATGGGTGTCCCCTTTGATTCCTCACTTGGAGCACCTGTTACAGCACTCTTCCGGGAACTGCACCTAGCGCGGCGCTGGCAATTTGCGATGCGTTGGGTGCGCCCCCTTTTTCATCTTGCGCAGGGGCGTTCTTCACGGCTCTAAAAGAACGCGGGGGAAATGCCTATGTGATCGGGTAACATGCCCTTGCGGATCGGGTCCTTCCGGAAACGGCGCTTGAGAAACAGGAGAAAGCGATGATCATTGCCATAGCGAGACTGGCCTTCTTTGCCTTTCTGGTGATGCTGCTCGTCTATCTGGTCCTGTCGGCCTGGTCGCGTTCGGTGCGTCGGGGCAAACTGGCGGCGGAGTGGGACGAGGAGATCCGGAGCGGTGATCGTGCGGCCTTTATCGAGGAGGGGCTCGAGGAATACGACCGCTCGCTGCGCCGCAAACTGATCTTCGGCGTCTTCGTTGTGCCCTATGTGGTGATCGGGGTTCTCGTGTACGTTATTAACTTTATGTGAGGCGCAGGGCATGACGTATGTGAAATGGGGTTTTTGGGCGATCTTCTGGCTGCTGATCGCGGCGTTCTTCCACTACACGCTGCCGCAGCGCGATATCGTCTACATCACCGGGGTCGAGATCAAGCGCGAGGATTTCGGCGAAAACTCGATTTTCTGGGCCTCTCCCGATACCGGCGCTGATGCCTCCGGCGCCAATCGCGACGTGCGCTTCATGGATACGGTGCGTCACAAGAATGGCCGGGTCATGGTCTACCGCAACGAGGATACCGGCTGGAACTGGCCGCCCTATTTCAAGCTCGACAGCTCCAACCTGCAGGCCGAGGCGCGCAATCTGATCTCGACCCGCGACAACCCGCAATGGGTCGTGCTGACCCATTACGGATGGCGCAACGAGTTCATGACGATCTTTCCCAATGCTGTGAGCGTGCGGCCCGTTTCAGACCCCGAGGTCCGGCTGATCCCCTATTTCAACATCATCATCCTGGTGATCTTCGCGGGGCTTTGTTTGTTCATCTACCGCCGTTGGCAGAAGTTCCGCGCCGCCCGGATCGATCCACTGCTGGAGGATGCGGCCGAGAGTTGGGACGCCATCGACGAGAGCACGGATGCCGCCCGCGGGCGGCTGAGCGGCTGGTGGCGGCGTCTGCGCGGCAAGCCCTAAACGCGGTCCGTGTGGCGCGCGCAGCGATGCCTCCGGCGGGGATATTTCCAGAGAAATGAAACCCGGCGTTGGTCTCAGCCTTCGCCGTAGGGGATCCAGATATTCGTGATCTCGGTGGCATGTCCCAGCATGTCGCGCACCGGCCCCGGTGCGGGGGCGATATGGGTGCGTTTGAGGTTGCCGCAGGACGCGCTCTCGATGGGTCCGGCCAGCGGGGTCGACGAAAAACTCCACAGCGCGTCGACATCGTTATGGGCGGCCAGATGCGGGGCCAGTTCCGCGTGGCTGCCGGTCACGATATTGACCACGCCACCGGGCACGTCGGAGGTCTCCAGCACCTGGTAGAAATCGGTCGCGGCCAGAGGGAAGGGCTCAGAGGCCACAAGCACGGTCCGATTGCCCATGGCGATGGCGGGGGCCATCACCTCGATCAGCCCTTTGAGCGGTGCACGGTCGGGGCACAGCGCGCCGATCACGCCCACCGGCGCGTTCATCGCCAGGGCGACACCGCGGATCGGCACATCATGGATCCGGCCGTCATATTTGTCGGCCCAGGCGGCGCAGGTGAAGAGCGTCTCAAGCGCCGCGTCCACTTCCTTGCGTCCCGGCTTGCCGGTCATCGCTTTGAGCCGTGCCGCGAACTCGTCGGCGCGGACGGAGAGATTTTCGGCGATGTAATAGAGGATCTGCGCACGCAGGTGTCCGGTCGTGGCGGACCAGCCTTTGGCGCCGCGCGCCGCCTCCACGGCATTGCGGATATCCTTGCGGTTGCCCAGCCCGACCTCGCCGAGGGCATCGCCGCGGGGTCCGTAGATTGTCTGCGTATAGCCGCCATCGGGCCGCGCCTGCTTGCCGCCGATGTAAAGCTTGGCGGTGCGGTCGATCGGATCGTGCAACGCGTGCACGCCGGTAAAGGCCGTCGTCACCGCTTTGAGCGCGCGGGGCTTTGCTTTGGGTTTGGTGTAGGCGGCCAGCCCCTCCCAGCCGCCTTCGCGTCCGAAACCGCTTTCGCGCACTCCGCCAAAGCCCGCGGCCGCGTCGAACAGGTTGGTGGCGTTGACCCAGACCACGCCGGCGGCCAGCTTCGGGGCCACGTCCAGCGCGAGGTTGAGGTTTTCCGTCCACAGCGTCGCGGCCAGCCCGTAACGGCTGTTATTGGCGACAGCCACCGCCTCGGCGGGCGTCCGGAACGTGGTGGAGACCAGAACCGGGCCGAAGATCTCCTCCTGCATCAGGGCTGAGGAGGTGCTCAGCCCGGTGATCAGAGTGGGCGGGTAGAAACAGCCCTCCGGCACCGGTGTTGCGGCCTTGTAGGTCTCCCCTTCGCTGTTGCCGTCGACCATACGTGTAATGGTTTCCAGCTGAACGGGATCGACCACGGCGCCCACATCGATGCATTTGTCGAGCGGATCACCGATCCGAATCTTGTCCATGCGGGCCTTGAGCTTGCGGTGGAAGACCTCCGCCACGCCCTCATGGACCAAGAGCCGCGAGCCGGCGCAGCAGACCTGCCCCTGGTTGAACCAGATCGTATCGACCAGTCCTTCGACCGCACTGTCGATATCGGCGTCGTCGAAGACGATATAGGGGGATTTTCCGCCCAGCTCGAGCGTCAGGGACTTGCCGCTGCCCGCGGTTGCGGCCCGGATCCGCTTGCCGACCTCGGTCGAGCCGGTGAAGGCGACCTTGTCAACTTCGGCCTCGACGATCCATTCACCCACCGCGCCGTCTCCGGTCACGATATTCACCACGCCCTTGGGCAGGCCGATCCGGGCGCAGATCTCGGCAAACAGCAACGCGGTGAGCGAGGTGTATTCCGCCGGTTTCAGCACCACCGTGTTGCCCGTGGCCAGCGCCGGCGCGATTTTCCACGCCAGCATCAAGAGCGGGAAATTCCACGGGATGATCTGGCCGCACACCCCGATCGGGGCACGGTCGGGTAGTTCAGACGCCATCAGCTGCGCCATGCCCGCGTGGTAGTAGAAATGGCGTTGCGCCAGCGGGATGTCGATGTCGCGGCTCTCGCGGATCGGCTTGCCATTGTCGAGCGTTTCCAGAACCGCGAAGAGACGCGCGTGTTTCTGCAGCGCGCGGGCCAGCGCATAGAGGTATTTTGCACGCTCGAAGCCCGAAAGCGCGGCCCATTTGGGTTGCGCCCGACGGGCCGCTTTCACGGCCGCGTCCACATCCTTTTGGCGCGCCTGGCTGATCTTCGCCAGGGTCTTGCCGCTGGCCGGGTTCTTCGTCTCGAACCCCTTGCCGGGGGCGGTGAACGCGCCGTCGATGAAATGGCCGAACCGGGCCTTGTGGCCCTCCAGCCAGGCCATTGCCTCCGTCGTACTTTCGGGGGCGGGGCCGTAATCCATACTGTCGAAATGTTCCTTGACGGTCATGGGAGGCTCCTCATCCAAGCGGGTGGCGGTAACTGGCGGAATAGGCGCCGGTGACATGGTGTTCGAGCTGCCGCTCGATATCGCCCAGAAGCGACGAGGCGCCGAAGCGGAACAGGTCGGGTTGCAGCCAGCGGTCGCCCAGCTCTTCCTTGATCAACGCCAGGTAGGTAACCGCGTCCTTTGCCTTCGAGATCCCGCCCGCGGGTTTGTAACCCACGTGAAAGCCGGTCGCGTCGCAATAATCGCGGATCGCGCGGATCATCACGAGGCTGACGGGCAGGGTGGCGTTGACGCTCTCCTTGCCGGTCGATGTCTTGATGAAATCGGCCCCTGCCATCATGCAGATCAGCGAGGCGCGGGCGACATTGCGCAGGCTGCCCAGCTCTCCGGTGGCCAGAATCGCCTTGACATGAGCATCGCCGCAAGCCGCGCGGAAGGCACTCATCTCGTCGTAAAGCGCCTGCCAGTTCTGGGTCAGCACATGGCGGCGTGAGATCACGATATCGATCTCGCGGGCGCCGGCCTTCACGCTTTCCTCGATCTCGGCCACGCGCAGGTGAAACGGCGACAATCCGGCTGGAAACCCGGTGGAGACGGCGGCAACCGGAATGGCGCTGCCCGCCAGAGCGGCGCGCGCGGGCTCGATCATGTCGTGATAGACGCAAACCGCGCCGGTGGTGATCCCCTCGACACCGAGCCGCTCGAGAATATCGGCCCGCACCGGCTGGCGCGCCTTGGCGCACAGCCTTCGGACCCGGCCCGCCGTGTCATCGCCCGAAAGCGTCGTCAGGTCGATGCAGGTCACCGCCTTCAGTAGCCACGCCGCCTGATAGTCCTTCTTCACCGTGCGGCGCCCGGGCAGGGTCTTGGCGCGGCGTTCGATGGCCGAGGTATTGGCCTGCGCCCGCGCGACCCAGTCCAGATCAAGCGGCATGCCCGCGTTGCGCGGCAGGTGCACCTGCGGCAGTTGCGTGATCGTGGGTTTGGCTGTGGTTTGTGGCATGGGCTTGCCCCGGGCTGTCGGTGAGATCGAAACCTGCCATGGTGCGATGGTCTCACGCAAGGCCAACCTCGCGGAAAGGCAGTTTCCCTTTGCCGCGATCTTGGATAGGAACAGGCCGGAATCGCTGCACAAGGACAAGACCGATGACCTTTGACCGCTCCGTTAAGATTGCCCCCTCCATCCTGTCGGCGGATTTCGCCAATTTCGGCAAGGAATGCGAGGCCATCGAGGCGCAGGGCGCCGATTGGGTCCATGTCGATGTCATGGACGGCCATTTCGTGCCCAACATCACCTTCGGTCCCGACACCTGCAAGGCGATCCGCCCGCATATCAAGGGTGTGATGGACGTGCACCTGATGATCGCGCCGGTCGATCCCTTTATCGAGGCGTTTGCCGCCGCAGGCGCTGATTTCATCACCGCTCATGTCGAAGCGGGCCCCCATATCCACCGCACGCTGCAGGCCATTCGTGCCAGCGGCGCCAAGGCCGGCGTCGCGCTGAACCCCGGCACCCCGGCCTCCGCGCTGGACTCGGTGATGGACATGGTCGATCTGGTTTGCGTGATGACGGTCAACCCGGGCTTCGGCGGTCAGAAATTCATCCCGCTCGAAGGCAAGATCGCCGCGATCCGCGAGATGATCGGCGACCGTGAAATCCATATCGAGATTGATGGCGGCGTCACACCCGTCACCGCGCCGGGCTGCGTCGGGGCAGGGGCCGACGTGCTGGTGGCAGGCTCTGCCGTCTTCAAGGGCGGCTCGGTCGACAATCCGGAAGTCTACGGCGAGAACATCCGCGCCATCCGCAACGCGATCTGATCTAGCTTGAGCGGAGCGGCCCCGCACCGCGGCCTTGCGCAAGCGTGTCGCTCACGGTGATGGCGGCCAGCGCCCCGATCCACATCGAGAAGACCGCAACCCAGGCGGTCAGCGAAAAGACTGCACCGCCGGAAACGCCCGCGCCCACTGCGCAGCCGCCCGCCAACATGCTGCCAAAGCCCATCATACAGGCGCCCAGCAGGTAGCGCTCCATCCCGGTTTCGGCACTGAAGCGCTCGATCCGGAACTCTCCTGTCGCCAGCGCGGTCAGGCCGGAGCCCGCCATCACCCCCGGGATCAACCCGATGCTGAAGCTCAGCGCGAGGCTGCGCTCGTTGACGAGCCCCATCAGCGTGTCCGCCGAGGGGCCGGAAAAGGTCACGCTCGACAGCGCCACCGGCGTGAAGGACACCTGCGCCAGCGCATAGGTGCCGACCCAGCCGCCGGCGACCGCGAGGCCCACAAGCCCTGCGGCCACAACACGCGAGCGCGGCACCTGCCGCAGCACGGCCAGCCCGAAAGCCGCCACCAGCAGAACCGATGCGGTCGCGATGGCCATGTCCTGCTCCCCGCCGATCCGGTCCAGCAGGTTGCGCGCCGCCTCGCCGTCGATGGTCCACAGGTTGAACAGGCCCTCGCGAACCGGGGCAAAGACCCCCCGCAGGGAGGCCTGCGCCACCAGCGTCAGCACCAGCCCCGTGACCAGCGCGCGCATGTTTCCGGTGGCCGACAGCACCAGCAGGCGGCTCGCGCAGCCACGCGCGAGGATCATGCCTACCCCAAACAGAAGCCCACCGAGAATTGCGCCGGACAGGCTGCCAATGCCGGAGAGCTGCCGCGCCTCGGACGGGTCGAGATACCCTGTGCGGTGCGCCAGCTGCGTGGCCAGGAGCGCGGTCAGGAACACGATCAGCCAGATCGCCATTTTCGGGCCCAGCTGGCCATGCGCCACCTCCACCGTCGCGGCCCGCAGGCAAAACCGCGAATGCTGCGCCGCGCTGCCGAAGACCAGCCCGACCACAAGACCCAGCGCAAAAAGCGCGCCCGTGTCTCCAATCCAGTCCGCAATAACTTCCATGATCTGCCTGCTCTCTCAATTTTCGTCCGCACGACTAACAACGCCCCCACCGCGTTTCCTTGACCTGAATCAACCTGTGCAGCCGCCGCGCTGCGGCGATCTGACCCGCGCGCCCTGTGGACCAGCGCACAGAAGCTTCACTTGTCTTTCCGAGCGGCTTTGCACTACGAGGGGCGCGAGGGAGATCGCGATGAATGCAATCGTTTCGATACAGGATCTGACAAAGATTTATGAAGGCGGGTTTCAGGCCCTCAAAGGTGTCAGCCTCGACATCGAAGAGGGGGAGATCCTCGCCCTTCTGGGGCCGAACGGGGCCGGGAAGACAACCCTGATTTCAACGATCTGCGGGATGGTCACACCCAGCTCCGGCAGCATTTCGGTGGGCGGGTTCGACATCGCGCGCAACTACCGCGAGGCGCGCCGCCTGATCGGGCTGGTGCCACAGGAAATCACGCTTGAGCCGTTCGAGAAGGTGATCAACACGGTGCGGTTCTCGCGCGGCCTTTTCGGCAAACCCGCCGATCCCGCCCATATCGAGAAGATCCTGCGCCAGCTGTCTCTGTGGGACAAAAAGGACGCCCGTATCCGGCAGCTCTCCGGTGGCATGAAGCGCCGGGTTCTGATCGCCAAGGCACTCAGCCACGAACCCCGCGTTCTGTTTCTCGACGAGCCCACCGCCGGCGTCGACGTGGAACTGCGCAAGGACATGTGGCAGGTGGTGCGCGCGCTGCAGGAGGATGGCGTCACGATCATCCTGACGACGCACTATATCGAGGAGGCCGAAGCTATCGCCAACCGTGTCGGCGTCATTGACGGCGGCCGCATCCTGCTGGTCAAAGATAAGCAGGCCCTGATGCAGCAGATGGGCCAGAAGGAACTTCTGATCGAGTTGCATGACCCGATCACGGCCATTCCCGTGGGGCTTGAGGACTATGCGCTGCGGCTCGAGGACAACCACCTGATCTACACCTATGACACCGCCGCCGAACGCACCGGCATTACCAAGCTTTTGAGCGCACTGGCAGAGGCTGGTCTCGTGCTCAAGGACGTGTCGACGCAGCAATCCTCGCTGGAGGATATCTTCGTGGGCCTTGTGGGAGAAAACGGATGAACCTGCGCGCGATCAAGGCGATTTACATATTCGAGATGGCGCGGTTCTTCCGCACCCTGACGCAAAGCTTTATCTCTCCGGTGCTGTCCACCTCGCTCTATTTCGTCGTCTTTGGAACGGCAATCGGCAGCCGCATCGAACAGGTCGAAGGCGTCAGCTACGGGGCCTTTATCGTTCCGGGTCTCATCATGCTCAGCGTGATGACGCAGGCCACCTCGGCGGCCAGTTTCGGGATCTATTTCCCGAAGTTCATCGGCACGATCTATGAGCTTCTCTCGGCCCCGGTCAGCTACCTCGAGATTGTCATCGGCTATGTCGGCGCGGCGGCAACAAAGGCGCTGTTCATCGGCACGATCATCCTGCTGACTGCGTTTCTGTTCGTCGATCTCAGGATCGAGCACCCGCTGGTCATGATCCTCTTTCTGATTCTGACCTGCCTGTGTTTCAGCCTTCTGGGCTTCATCATCGGCATCTGGGCGGGCAATTTCGAGCAATTGCAGCTGATCCCGCTTCTGGTCATTACACCTCTGGTCTTCCTGGGGGGCAGTTTTTACGCAATCTCGATGCTGCCGCCGGTCTGGCAGGCGGTGACCATGTTCAATCCGGTCGTCTACCTGATCTCGGGGTTCCGCTGGTCGTTCTTCGGGGTCTCGGAAGTGCCGATTACGCTGAGCCTCGGGGCCATCGCCATCTTCACCGTGCTTTGCCTCGCGGTAATCGGCTGGATCTTCAAAACCGGCTACAAGATCAAGAACTAGCCGCGTCCAGCAGTTCGTCGAGTTGCCGGGCGATCCAGCCGCGCGGAATGAAATGCCCGCGGCTGTGCACATCAAGCACGACGCGCCCCGCCTGCGCGCACTCTTCCCAGACCGTGCGGCGAAACACGTCACGCCCGGTGACAGCCCATTCGCCCGCCGCTTCTGCGGCACCGCAGCCCTTGTGGTCGCGCCAGAGCTTCACTGGCTGGGTCTCGTCGCCTTTCTGGCCAAAGGGAAACGGCATCACCGTGTCGGAGGTGCCGTAAACCTGACGGATCTCGTGCGGGGCGGTGGCGCAGGTCTCCGATTGCGACAGCGTGCCGGAGACCGCCAGCAGCGCCCGCACCTCATCGCCGCGATCGCAGGCCAGCCGCCACGCCATGGCCGAGCCGTAGGAATAGCCTGAGACGTAAATCCGGCTTCGGTCGATCGGGTATCTCTTCGCGGCATCCTCGATCACCGCCCATGCGAAATCGACATCCCCGCTGCCCGTGCCCCAGAAATCCCAACTCTTGCCATTGCCATTCGGCGCCAGCAACAACACGCCCCGCCGTCGTGTCGCGCCCGAAATTCGCGAATGCTTCACGATCAACGTGCCCTGCCGGCCCCAACCGTGAAAATGCAGCATCACCGGCAGCGGCGTGACCCCGTCCCAGTCATCGGGCGGTTTGACGTGATAGGATCGCTCACCCAATTCGCAGGGCGTCTGTTCGATACACTCCGCCTCCGCCTGCGCTGCGGCGGCGGCGGGCAACAGGAAGACGAGAAGGGCGACGAGAAATCGGGACAAGGGACAGCTCGGTTGCGAAATATCTGCCCAGTTTAGGTGGGCCCGCCGCGAAAGGCTCCTCAAATTCGCGTCAGAGCGCGTGAGTGGTGGCGCGTGAACAGGCCCTAGTCCTCCACGATCTTCAGCACGCCGAAATAATCGGTGGTATTTCCCTGCTGATCGGTCGTCGTCTGCATGCTGACACTGAGCTCGGCTTCCGCATGGTCCGGCCTCTTGATGCGGAAACTGCCGTCGAACCCGTCGCCTGCCGTGATCGCCGTGTCGCGCAGATCGTTGAACCGCCCCCTGTCGTCGGGAATAAGCATCTCGACCACGGTATCGAACACATCTGCACCCGTGTTTTCGACATTCAGCAACGTGTAGATATTTGGGC
>JABDPP010000328.1 GCA_013042765.1 Litoreibacter sp. | reverse complement strand
GCAGGATGGCGGTCAACTCATCGCCGCGCCGGTCGAACTGAATACCGAGATACTGGATATAAGGCACCCCCTCGACAAGCTGGCGAAGCGCGGCATCACGCCGGGTCTTGACGACCTGAACCGGTTCGGGACGCTTCATGACCGGCCTTTCGCACGCTGGAAAGTGAACGCCCCTGTGGCCGAGGCTACGGGTTTCTCGACATCATCATCCACGGCTTCAGCCCGCACGAAGGCCACTTCGCGGGTGACGTGATAGCAGGTTGCGGTTGCCCGGATCGTTTGGCCCGGTGTCGCCGCGCGCATGTAGTCGATGCGTAGGTCAATCGTGGCTGTGCCGGATGGCTCCTCGGGATGCGACATCACCGCGGCACCACCGCAGGTGTCCATCAATGCGGATACCGCCCCACCATGGATCACGCCCGTCTCAGGATCCCCGACAAAGCGCTCATCATAGGGCATCGAGATGATCGCCACCCCGTCACCGATCTTCTCAAGCGTCATGGAAAGCGCCCGGGAATGCGGAATTGCCTCGATGAATTGTCGTGCAAGCTGAACGCGGTCTGGCCTGGTCATGGCGGCTCCTTCCCCCTCAGGTTATTCCGTCTCGCGCGCAGCACTGCAAGAGCCTTCGAAGGTCAGCGCAAACAAAAGCGGTTGGCTTGCCTCATCCGATCCGTCATTGTTTTGTTGTTCGAAAACGAAACCCTGCTTGCCAAGATGTCCGAGAAAACCCTGACATTCAAAGAAATGTGCACCCGGTTCGATGTAACCCCGCGCACGCTGCGCTACTACGAATACATCGAGCTTCTCAGCCCTCGGCGCGAGGGCCGCAGCCGTTTTTATGGCCCGCGAGACGTGGCCCGCATGAAGCTTATCCTGCGCGGGCGAAAATTTGGCTTTGCGCTTGAGGAAATCCGGCAATGGCTGGAGCTTTACGATCAGGATCCTGAAAATCGCGTCCAGATGGAGGCCTGGGTCAATCTCGCCGACGCGCAGTTAGAAGAGCTGAACAATCGCAAAGCGCAGATCGAGGAAGCCATCGAGGAATTGCAGGCACTACGCGATCAGGTCGCCAAGGGGATTTGACGCGACGGCGGCACGGCAAGAAGGGCGCCAAATGAACGCGGTCGGGATAACCTCACACCGCAGGCATCGCAACGATCCAAGACAGAAAACCGCTCTCCGCGAGAACAGTCTTTTTCCTGAATTCACGACATCTTTATTTTGACGTGACGTTACATTTACGTAAACGTCAAGAATGCTTGTAAGATGATCCCAAAATCTGCAAGTCAACTGCACGACCCCTTGCGGAGGACAAAGACATGTCTGAGGAAACCATGACTATTCGCGAAATGTGCGACGCCTTCGGTGTTACCCCGAGAACGCTGCGCTTTTATGAGGCAAAGGAGCTTCTGTCGCCCATTCGGGAAGGCCAGAAACGTCGCTTTACGCATCGCGACCGAGCCCGGCTGAAACTGATCCTGCGCGGCAAGCGCTTCGGCTTCTCACTCGAGGAGATCCGCCAGCTTCTCGACCTCTACTACGCCGGGGATCAGCAGATGACGCAACTGTCACGCACCTGCGAAGTCGCCCGCAATCGCCTCGCCGACATGATCCGCCAACGCAAGGAATTGACCGAGACGATCGCCGAGTTGGAAGAGCAGTTGCGCTGGGGCGAGGAAATGCTCTCCGCGATGCAGAACAAGAAAACCGCCGCCGAATAATCTAAGTCAAACGCCTTGGGAGCGCCAAATGCCAAGCTACACCGCACCAGTCAAAGATATGCAATTCGTCCTGCATGACGTGTTGAACATCGCCGGGCAGGACATCCCCGGTTACAGCGATCTGGATGCTGACTTCACGAACGCAATCCTTGAAGAAGCCGGCAAGATTGCGAGCGAGGTTTTGCAGCCGCTTAATGTTGTGGGAGACACCGAGGGTTGTGTGCTCGAGAACGGCATCGTCCGCACTCCCACCGGTTTCAGAGAAGCTTTCAACCAGATGCGCGACGGCGGCTGGACCGCGCTTGATGCGCAAGAAGCCTATGGTGGTCAGGGCCTGCCCTACCTCATTCACACGGCAGTCAACGAAAGCTTCGTCTCCGCCAACATGGCGTTCAATATGTATATGGGCTTGACCCATGGAGCCTACTCCGCCATCGCCGCGCATGGCTCAGATGAGCAAAAGCAAACCTATCTGCCCAAGCTCGCGTCCTGCGAGTGGACCGGCACGATGAACCTGACCGAGCCCCATGCCGGAACCGATCTGGGAATGATGCGCACCAAGGCTGAGCCTCAGGATGATGGCAGCTACGCGATCACCGGCCAGAAGATCTTCATTTCCGCCGGCGACCACGACTTGGCTGACAACATTATCCACCTAGTTCTGGCAAAAATCAGCGGCGCGCCGGACGGCATCAAGGGCGTATCGCTCTTCATCGTGCCGAAACTCCTGGTCAATCAGGACGGAAGCTCGGGGCCGCGCAATGGCGTATCTGTCGGCAAGATCGAGGAAAAGATGGGGATTCACGGCAATTCCACCTGCGTGATGAACTATGATGGAGCCACGGGTTATCTTTTAAGCGAAGCACATAAGGGCATGCGAGCCATGTTCACGATGATGAACGAGGCGCGCCTTGGCGTCGGCCTGCAGGGCTATGCGCAGGCCGCCGTCGCCTATGAGAACGCGGTGGACTACGCCAATGACAGGCTGCAGGGTCGCGATGTGACCGGCGTGAAAAATCCTGACGGCCCGGCGGATCCACTGATTGTGCACCCAGATATTCGCCGTAACCTGATGGATCAGAAATCCTTTGTCGAAGGGGCACGTGCCTTCACCTATTGGGGGGCCCAGCTGATCGATGCGGCGCATCGGGCAGGCGACGCGGATGCAGACGGCCTGATCTCGCTCCTGACACCGATCATCAAGGGCTTTCAAACAGATAAAGGGTTCGAATACGCGACCGCGGCGCAGCAGGTCAATGGCGGCCACGGTTATATCGAGGAATGGGGAATGTCGCAATATGCGCGCGATGCGCGTATTGCGATGATCTACGAAGGTGCCAACGGGGTCCAGGCCTTGGATCTGGTCGGCCGCAAGCTCGCGCAGGATGGCGGCAAGCACGTGATGGCATTCTTCGAGATCGTCAAAGGTTTCATCAAGGACAACAGTGGCAACGCCGAATATGAACAGGCGTTCCTGACGCCCCTGAAGAATGCCTCAAAGGACCTGCAGGCAGCCGCGATGTTTTTCATGCAAAACGGAATGAAGAATCCCAACAACGCGCTCGCGGGCTCCTATGATTTCATGCATCTCTTCGGGCATGTCTGCCTCGGCCTGATGTGGGCGCGCATGGGCAAGGCCGCGATGGACGCGCTTGATGACGGCGCTTCTGACCGTGCCTTCTACGAGACCAAAATCGCGACCGGGAAGTATTACATGTCCCGGCAGCTGCCTGCGACGGCCATGCATCTCGCCCGCATCGAGTCCGGCGCCGAACCCGTCATGGCGCTGCGCGCTGCAAATTTCTGAAACAAGGCTTCGAGAGAAAATGCCAAAACGTCTTAGACTGACCCGCCGAGTAAATCTCGCCCTGACCGAGGATGCCTGGCGCGGCCTCAAGAAATTCAGCGCGCAAGCTGGGCTCGATGAAGGCGAAGCGCTGTCTTTCCTGTTCGAGAATTTCAACAGCGTCATGGACGAGGACAACCTGACCCATAGGCTGCGGATCTTCAATTCCGAACTGGAAGCGCGCAAGAAATGAACGGGGCAACCAGATCAGATCAGGAGTGCCTCCGGCGGGGATATTTAAACCAAGTAGAAGCGAACACGCCCCGCTCTGCGCAGGCCCGGGCCTATGGGGCAAAACGGGGCGGCTTCTTCTTGGACGGCCATCGGCATCCCAGCCTGTACCGTAGGGCAGAGCATAAGCAGGAGTCGGTTAATGCCAGCTTGCCCAAGGCCACGAGCCGGCTTCTTTTTGGCAGAAATATCCAAGTCCAACCGTCATGGTCGGACCAAAGGTTTGCATGTCTATGAAATTATACTGTTTTGGCGAAAGCGGTAATGCCTACAAGGCCGCACTGACCATGGATCTGGCGGGGCTCGACTGGGAACCCATTTTTGTCGACTTCTTCAAGGGTGAGGCTCGAGACGAGGCGTTTCGCAAGATCAACCCGATGGGTGAAGTTCCGGTGCTTTGTGATGGCAACATGACCCTCACCCAATCCGGCGCAATCCAGCAATATATCGTGGACAAAACTGGCCGGCTTGGTGGCAGGCCGGGGGACAAATACGAAGTCCTGCGCTGGATCCTATGGGACAATCACAAGATGTCTTCGCAGGCTGGCGTTATCCGGTTCCTGGTGAACTTCCTGCCGGAGGAGAAGCGCCCCGTTGAGGCAATTGAATTTCTGAAGGGTCGCCTGATGGCAGCGCTCAGAGTGCTGGACACCGCGCTGGAAGGCCGCGAATGGCTGGTTGGTGACGGGATCACCATCGCTGATATCGCCTGTTGCGGATACCTCTTCTACGAAGAGCCATTCGGATTTGACCGCAAGGATCATCCCAATATCGACGCCTGGCTGACGCGTATCTCGAACCAACCGGGCTGGAAGCACCCCTATGACCTCATGCAGCAGGCGTTTCCGGGATGATCCTGTTGTCGTTCCTTTTGGGCATGGTGCTGTGCGGCCTCACGCTTGCTCTCTTGCATGAGGACGACGCGCGGATGACGGATAAGTTCGGCGCTGCGGGCGCGTCTTTTTCGGCCTGGTGTGCCTTTGGCATGCTGATTATGGCCGGACTCTACGGGCTGGGGCTCGTATTGCCGGCCCTCGCGGCAATCACCGTTCTGATCGCACGCAAATCAAGAGTTAGCCAACGGCTGAGCCCCTTGGCCCCCTATAAACTTCCCCTCGGGATCGGTGCGCTGCTGGGCAGCATTCTGACCTGGATCGGGGTTCTGAACCTCATGGAGGACCTCCCAAATGTCTGACGCCTACATTTATGACGCGATCCGCTCCCCGCGGGGCAAGGGGCGCAAGGACGGTGCGCTGCACGAGGTCACTAGTGTCCAGCTCTCGGCGCAAATGCTCAACTCTCTGAAGTCGCGCAACGCGCTTGAAGGACATGCCGTGGAAGACGTGATCTGGGGCAATGTCACGCAGGTCGGAGAACAGGGCGGTTGCCTGGCACGCACTGCGGTGCTGGCCTCCGACCTTGACGAGCGCATCCCCGGACTGGCTATCAACCGTTTCTGCGCCAGTGGTCTCGAGGCGGTCAATCTGGCTGCCAACCAGGTGCGTGGCGGCGCAGGTGAAGGCTACATTGCCGGCGGCGTGGAAATGATGAGCCGCGTCGCCATGGGCAGTGACGGAGCGGCCATTGCTGTCGACCCCTCTGTCGCCATGGAAACCTATTTTGTTCCGCAGGGCATATCCGCCGACATAATCGCCACGGAATACAACCTCAGCCGCGACGATGCCGACGCGCTGGCCGTGGAATCCCAGAACCGGGCAAAAGCGGCTTGGGATGACAACCGGTTCGCCGGCTCAATCGTGCCAATCCGCGACCGCAACGGGATCGATATCCTCGACCATGATGAATACATGCGTCCGGGAACCGATATGCAAAGCCTCGGCGCTCTGCGAGCGAGCTTCAAGGACATGGGCGAGGTCATGCCCGGTTTCGATGCGGTGGCGCTGATGAAATACCCACATCTGGAGCGGATCAATCATATCCATCATGCGGGCAACTCGTCAGGGATCGTAGATGGTGCCGCGGCTCTCCTGATTGGCTCTAAGGAATTCGGCGAGCAGCACGATCTGAAGCCCCGTGCACGCATTCGCGCAACGGCCAAGATCGGCACTGATCCGACAATCATGCTGACTGGCCCTGTTCCGGTCACGCAAAAAATCCTCGAAGACAATGGCATGGCGATCGGTGACATTGACCTTTTCGAAGTAAACGAGGCCTTTGCCTCCGTTGTTTTGCGCTTCATGCAAGCGTTCGACGTGGGCAGCGACAAGGTCAACGTCAATGGCGGCGCGATCGCCATGGGTCATCCGCTGGGGGCGACCGGTGCCATGATCCTTGGCACACTCCTGGACGAGATGGAGCGCTCCGACAAGGAGACCGGCCTCGCCACACTCTGCATCGCATCCGGTATGGGTGCGGCCACCATCATCGAACGTGTTTGAGGATCAGAGAATGAACGATTTCACCATGAACAAAGGCGCTGATGGCGTCGCCGTGATTACCTGGGATGTCCGGGACAAATCGATGAATGTGATGACGCGGGCGTCGATGCTGGTCCTCGACGGGTTGATCGACGATGCGCTGGCCGATGATGCGGTCAAAGGCGTTGTGATTACCTCGGGCAAGGACACATTCGCCGGCGGCATGGACCTCAACGTGCTGGCCTCGATCCGAGAGGAAGCCGGCGACGACCCGGCCCGCGCGCTGTTCGAGTTCACGATGGGCGGTCATCACATGCTGCGCAAGATCGAACGCGCTGGAATGGACGACAAGAACAAGGGCGGAAAGCCGATTGCTGCCGCCCTGCCGGGCACCGCGCTCGGGATTGGACTTGAGTTGCCACTGGCCTGCCATCGGATATTTGCCGCCGACAATCCCAAAGCCAAGATTGGCCTTCCGGAGATCATGGTGGGCATCTTCCCCGGGGCCGGCGGCACCACGCGGTTGGTGCGCAAGATGGGTGCGATGGCAGCCTCCCCGCTTCTGCTTGAAGGAAGGCTGAACGACCCCAAGAAAGCCAAAATGGCCGGTGTCGTGGACGAGGTCGTGGCGCCGGACGAGTTGCTGGACGCAGCCAAGGCTTGGGTGCTGTCGGAGCCTGCGATCGTAAAGCCGTGGGACGAAAAGGGGTACAAGATGCCGGGTGGCGCACCCTATCACCCAGCCGGGTTCATGACCTTCGTTGGTGCGTCGGCCATGGTCAACGGCAAGACCAAGGGCGTTTACCCTGCCGCAAAGGCTCTGCTTAGCGCGGTCTATGAAGGCGCGCTGGTCCCGTTCGACACTGCACTCAAGATCGAGGCACGCTGGTTCACCCATGTGCTGATGAACCCCTCCTCCTCCGCCATGATCCGGTCGCTCTTCATCAACAAGGAAGCTCTCGAAAAGGGGGCCGTGCGCCCAGATCTGGAAGACCAGACGGTGCGCAAGGTAGGCGTGATCGGCGCGGGTATGATGGGTGCCGGGATCGCGCTGGTCTCAGCTCTCGCGGGGATCGAGGTGGTCCTGATCGACAACACACAAGAGGCTGCCGACAAGGGCAAGGCCTATACGACTGCCTATATGGACAAGGGTATTTCACGCAAGAAGGCCACGCCCGAGAAGAAAGAACAGGTCCTGGCCCTGATTAATGCCACCACGGGTTACGCCGCCCTTGCCGGTTGCGACCTGATCGTGGAGGCGGTGTTCGAAGATCCCGGTGTAAAGGCCGAGGTTACGGCGAAGGTGCAAGCCGTGACCGGACCAGACTGCATCTTCGCGACCAACACGTCCACTCTGCCGATCTCCCAGCTTGCGAAAGCAGCGGGCGATCCAGAAAAATTCATCGGCATTCACTTCTTCTCACCGGTCGACAAGATGATGCTGGTGGAGGTCATCAAGGGTCAAAAAACCGGTGATCTGGCTGTTGCAAAGGCGCTGGATTACGTCCGACAGATCCGAAAGACGCCGATCGTGGTCAATGATGCCCGGTTCTTCTACGCCAACCGCTGCATCATTCCCTATATCAACGAAGGCATTCGCATGGTGAAGGAGGGCGTGGCCCCTGCCCTGGTCGAAAACGCTGCCAAGCTGGTCGGTATGCCACTCGGGCCACTGCAACTGGTTGATGAAACCTCCATCGATCTGGGCGTCAAGATCGCCAAGGCGACAAAGGTTGCGATGGGCGATGCCTATCCCGACGGTGCCGTGGACGAGGTTTTGTTCTGGATGGCCGAGGAAGGCCGCTTGGGCCGCAAGGCAAAGGCCGGTTTCTATGCCTATGACGAGAAGGGCAAACGCTCGGGCCTCTGGGAGGGCCTGGCCGGAAAATACACGGTGGCAGAAACCCAGCCCGACGTGACCGAGGTCCAGCACCGCCTCCTCTTCGTGCAGGTTCTCGAGGCCGTTCGCGCCGTCGAGGAAGACGTGCTGATGGACATCCGGGAGGGCGATGTCGGCGCGATCTTGGGCTGGGGCTTCGCGCCGTGGTCCGGCGGACCGTTCAGCTGGCTCGATATGGTCGGAACACCTTGGGCAGCAGAAGCCACGAACTTGCTGGCAGAGCAGCATGGAGAGCGCTTCAGAGCCCCGGCTTTGCTGGAAGAGATGGCTGCCAAGGGACAGAGCTTTTATGGACGGTTTAGGCCCGGCGCAAAGGCCGCCTGAGCGGTTTTACCAGCCCTCGAGAGACGGCGGCAACGAAGACGCTTGTTTTCGCTCAGCGCTTTTTTGTGCCTTGAACCAAAACGTCTCGCGGGCGAGTTCCATACGCATCTTGTGCACAATCGAACGGGACTGACGATCATTGAGTGGCGGGACGGCCAGTTCGCCGCTCATTCCGGGGACATCAAGCCGCAGACCACCATCCAGAACAAGCGTCGTCGCCTGTGCAAATCCAAGAACCACGCGTGGCAGGTCGCTGCGCAACGGTGCTCGCGCTATGCCGCGATAGCCCACCAGCGTTTCCGCCCTTAGGGAGATCAGGCTCTTTTCCCGCGCGCGGCGCATGGTAGGGTTCTCCAAAACAAGGCGCTGATTGGCGGAGACCAGCAGGGCTTGCGTATTGTTGAGAATGCCTTCGGGGATCTGAACCGGCCAGTCGCTTACCAAACCCCGGCAGGAAGACAATTCCAAGACATCTTCTTGCAGAGAGATGATCTCTATCTCCTGGTAGTCCGCAGTCAGGACACGTTGCCCTTCCTCCAGCGTCTCCACTGTGCTCCACCCATGACGGGTCGCAAGTTTCGTGCCGGCATAGAAAAACGCAGGCACCACCGAACAGGGGCTGTTTTCACAGGGCTCGCTGTAGGCCACGCGAAACGCGCGCCGGGCGTTAAAGGCAATCATCGGATCATCTTTCACGGGCTTCGTAACGTCCCAACGCTACCACGTGAGATGGCTATTTTAGGGCCGTTTCAGGGAAGATTTTCGAAATTTGTGCTAATTTTGCAGTTACTTACACGATGTAGTGAATGTGTATCCGAAGCGTGCTATATCAGGTGCTGCAAGTTCTTCCACCAGCGCGCGATCCGCAGCTGAATAATGGGCCCGGTAGCCCTCTTCCCGCTCAGATCTGTTCACATGGGGCAGAGGCGCGATCCGCAGATCAAGTAATTCCTCCAACCGCGGCAGATCCTCGTCGAGGTGTTCCAACCGCAAGAACAGGTCGCAGCGAAGTGCGCCAGCTTCATTCGTGACGTAACTTTCGCAGGGCTGGGCGCGTAGGCTGGCTCGGGTCTGTTCGTGATTGAGAAAGCTACTGAAGTTGGAAGCCTTGGCCAGTTGGACGGCCGGATGATCAAAGCTTTGTCCCCGCAGCCAATGGTAGTAACTCACGATCCGATCCCAAGGATTGCGCACCATGGTGAAGACCTTGAAGCTTGCGATTTCCTCATCCGTGACCAGTCCGCGGATATCGCGCAGCGCCGCATGTTTCCAAAGCCGGCCAGAGCTTTTGACATCCCTCACTCGGCGCCGGCGGCGCGTGGCCTTTGGCGTATCACCAAGCATGATATCATCTTTCATCGCCCGCGCCTCGAGCGCCAGCGCCAGAGAGGTGCCCCCGGTCTTCGGAATATGAACAAAAATGAACTGGCGTCCGCGCGATATGATCATGCCGGACGCCGCGCCGTAAGCCCCGGCTCTTCCGACCGCAGGATGATGACAATTCCCGCCACGACAATCATCGCGATTCCAACCAGTGCGAGCCGATCCGGAACATCCCCCCAAAGCAGGTAGGCCCAAAGACCGGCCGAGATCAGGAACGAATACTCGAACACCGCCACGAAACTCGCATCGGCCAGTTGGTAGCCGCGGATGATCAGGCCCACGCCAACAAGCGAGACGACAGCCTGCGCGAACGTCCAGAACAGCGCCCGCGCGGTGAAGGGCTGCCAGCCAGTGCCAAAGAACCCATCTATCGCGGGATCGGTCGCCTGCCCCGTCAACAAGAAATACAAACTGCCGCCAAGGCCCCAGAGCCCCAGGAACAGGAAGAAGCCAACCAGCAGCGCTACCGTTCCCTCGCCTTCGCATAACCGCTTGGTCGCCACGGCCCCGCAAGCGTAGAAGAACCCCGCCAGAACCGGGATCAGGGAGCCCAGCGAGAGGCCCGCCGCATCCGGCCGCAGGATCAGTAGAACGCCGGTAAACCCGAACAGCGCCGCAAATATGCGCCTCGGGCCGATCTTCTGGCCAAAACCCAAGGTCAGGATAACAAGAACAAAGAGCGGTGAGGTGAATAGACCCGCCGCGACTTCCGCGATTGGCAAGACCGCCACCGATCCGAAATAGAGGATCATCGCGGTGGCCACGAAGAAACTTCTGAGCGACACCGCCCAGGCGCGCTGCGGTCGGATCTTCCAGCCGAAGAACCAGACCAGCGGTCCAATCAGGACAAAGGCGATAATCGTTCGGGTCAGGTGAAATTGCCAAAGCCCGATATCCTGAGCCAGCACCCGGACGAAATTGTCGATCAATCCCAGAAGTGCCATGCCAAGCGCTGCGCAAAAGGCAGCAGCGAGCAAGGGGTTTTGGGTCAGACGCGCCATCGCTTCCTTCTACGATTTTCTCTTTTCAACCGCCAGTCGGACAATCATATTGACTGCCCAGAGCCGACACGTCAGGTGTCGCCGAAATTGGGGAGAAATGGAATGGGTTGGTTGGCTGACGAAACCGGGCTCGGGAAATGCAAGGCGAACTACGTGCCGCTTTCGCCGCTGTCGCATCTCAGCAGAGCATCTACTGTTTTTGCGAACCGAGAAGCGCTGGTCTACGGCGCCCGGCGCTACACCTACCGGCAGTATCATGCGCGCGTTTCGCAGCTTGCCTCAGCACTGAGCCATCGCGGTGTCAAACCCGGTGACGTGGTGGCCACCATGATCCCGAACCTGCCCGCTCAGGCCGAATCCCATTTCGGCGTGCCCGCCTGCGGCGCGGTTCTCAACACGATCAACACGCGTCTCGATGTGGCGACCGTCGCCTATATCTTCGACCACGGCGGTGCAAAGGTCGTCCTTGTCGACACCCAGTTTCTTGATCTCGCCATCGCCAGCAAGGAAGCCTGTGAGAGCCCGGGCCCTGAGATTATCGAGGTTTGCGACGATCAGGCCGGGTTCCCAGCGACAGGCAAGTTTCCGGAATACGAGGATGTTCTGGCCAGCGGCGATGCCAACTTCCAGTGGATCCTGCCCGAAGACGAGTGGGAAAGCCTCGCACTGAATTACACATCCGGCACGACCGGTCGCCCCAAAGGCGTGGTCTACCATCACCGCGGCGCCTACCTCATGACGATGGGCACCGTGATCAGTTGGCGGATGCAACTGCATCCGAAATACCTCGCGATCGTGCCGCTCTTTCACTGCAATGGCTGGAACCACACCTGGATGATGCCGGTTCTCGGTGGGACAGAGGTCTGCTGCCGCGACATCACCCCCAACGCGATCTATGACGCCATTTCCGAGGAGGGCGTGACCCATTTTGGCGGCGCACCGATCGTCCTCAACATGATCGTCAACGCGCCTGACGCCGCACGAAAACCCTTCGATCATACCGTCGAAGTGTTTACCGCAGGCGCACCGCCCGCGCCCGCCACGCTCGCCGCGATCGGGAAGCTGGGTTTTCGGGTGACCCAAGTCTATGGCCTGACTGAGACCTATGGCCATGTCACCGAATGTCTCTGGAACGAGGATTGGGATGCCCTGCCCCAGGAAGAACAGGCCGCCATTCAGGCACGGCAGGGCGTGGCATTCCCGATGCTGGAAGAGGCCACAGTGATGGACTCAGGCAATGCGCAGGTCGCGATGGACGGGGCCACACAGGGCGAAATCGTGATGCGTGGCAACGTTGTGATGAAAGGCTATCTGAAGAATCCCGACGCGACCGAGGAAGCCTTTTCCGGCGGATATTTCCACTCCGGAGATATCGCTGTCCAGCACCCGGATACGTTCATCCAGATCGCAGACCGGGCCAAGGACATCATCATCTCCGGCGGGGAAAATATCTCTTCGGTCGAGGTAGAGGGCGTCTTGATGGGCCACCCCGCGGTTTCGCTCTGCGCCGTGGTCGCCAAACCGGACGAAAAATGGGGCGAGGTTCCCTGCGCTTTTGTCGAGCTGAAAGATAATGAGACAGCGGAAGCCGCCGAGCTCATCGCCTTCGCGCGCAGCCAGCTTGCGGGCTTCAAGACCCCAAAACATGTCGTATTTACGGAATTGCCGAAGACCTCTACCGGCAAGATTCAGAAGTTCGAATTGCGGGTGGTCGCAAAAGATCTCTAGGTTTTCGGCGAACCCCTGAGATGCACGACAGAATCAAATGGAGCAATCCAAGGATTGAGCCACTTGGCGCCTTTCGATACACTTGCTGCACATAATAAAACGCAGTGACAGGCGCCTTCATGACAGCGCTCAAGGAATTTGACCGGCTCGAGTCGACCGGCCTGTGGAAGGAAAATCCGCAGGCCCAGAGGCGTGATGTCGTGGTCTCCTTTGGGCAAGCCTCGCTGATCATCACCGACAAGTCAGAAACCGCGCTGGCCCACTGGTCGCTGGCCGCGATCGAACGCATCAATCCGGGCAAGCGACCGGCGCTGTTTCGACCGGGGCCGGACGCAATCGAGACGCTTGAGATCGAAGACGCCACGCTGATTGACGCCATTGAGAAAATCCGCAAGACAATCGACCGTCGCCGACCGCGGCAAGGCCGCCTGCGGTTGATGGTCCTGCTGAGCAGCCTGGCAGTTATCGTGCTATTTGGCATGCTTTGGCTGCCCGGCGCGCTGGTCCGGCATTCAGTGTCTGTAGTGCCCGACAGCAAGCGGCTGTCCATCGGCACATCCCTCATGGGACATATCGCGCGACTGACGGGGGAGACCTGCAACGCCCAGCTGGGCACACAGGCCCTCTCGCGCCTGCACACGCGCGTCCTGAGCGACCGCCTTCGCCGGTCTTACGTGGTCCCTGATGGAGGACGTACAACCCTTCTTCTTCCCGGCGGCCTGCTGCTTCTCAACAGGACCCTCATGGAGGATCATGACACGCCGGAAGTGGTCTCCGGCTACATGCTTGCAGCGCTGGAAACGGCCCAGCGTTTGGACCCGCTTGAAGACCTGCTCAGAACCAGCGGCGCACGCGCGACCTTACGCTTACTGACAACGGGCGACATCGACGATGAAACCTTGTCCACCTACGCCAAGACCCTGCTCACCACACCTGATACTGAGCCCGATACCCAAGCCCTGCTGGCATATTTCGATGCGGCAAGGATCTCCTCAGGACCTTATGCCTATGCACTTGATATTACCGGGGAAACATCGCTGGAGCTAATCGAAGCCGACCCCTATCGCGGCGCGGTCACCCCACGTCTTCTGACGGATGATCAATGGGTCAGCCTACAGGCTATCTGCACGGGCAACTGACCCCGGTTGTGGGAATCTAGTCCCCCTCGACCAGCCGACGCGGAACGGTATTCGTCCATATCTGCAACATCTGCTGATCCCCTTGCGCCGTCCCAACACCGCGCATCTCGTTGAGCCTGCCGTCACTCCATGCGCTTTGGTAGCCCTTGGGCACACGCTGGGTCAAAAGCCCATCAGACCGAGGCGCCTGCGCCGTCGCCACGGCTTGCCCCGAGTCCTGAACACCCGAAACTCGGTTTTCCGTTTGCGGCGCTGCCCGAGCCGTCGCACGCAGGCTCGGCGTCAAACCGCAGGTCACCTGCCGGTTGCGCTGTACCCGTGGCACCCAAGTTGTCGCACCACCATAACCGGTCCGGATATATGCACATCCCGTGCTGTCTACATATTGATAGCCCTGAAAGGAGGCAGGCGGGAGTTCCGCTGGACCGGCGTCATCTTTGAGGCTCTTGGCGACAGCACCCGTTGTCCCAAGACCGAGGAGCGCGACAAGGGTGCAGGCAAACAGGACTTTCATCGGCAATCCCCTTTCAGTTTCAACGCAGGATGACCGAACCGATTTGTCCTGTAAAGACGAACACACACGTCCTATTTGGTGCCAAACATCCGGTCGCCGGCATCGCCAAGCCCCGGGACGATATAGCCGTTCTCATTCAGGTGGCTATCGAGCGCTGCAGTGACGATCGGCACATCGGGATGGGCCTCTTTCATGCGAGCAACCCCCTCGGGCGCTGCCAACAGGCACAAAAACCGGATGTTCTTGGCCCCTGCCTGCTTCAGCAGGTCGATTGCCGCAACGGAGGAATTGCCCGTGGCAAGCATCGGGTCGACCGCGATCACCGTCCTTTGCTCCAAAGCTTCGGGAACCTTGAAGTAGTATTGCACCGGCTTGAGGGTCTCCTCATCCCGATACAGGCCTACGAAGCCCACGCGTGCCGAAGGGATCAGTTCCAGCATCCCGTCCAGCAGCCCGTTGCCGGCACGCAGGATCGAAACCAGCGCCAGTTTGCGGCCCGCCAGAGCGGGAGCGTCCATCTCCTGCATAGGTGTGGTGATACGCTTACTTGTCATTGGCAGCTCACGTGTCACTTCATACGCGAGTAACTGGCTGATTTCCCGCAGCAGCTGGCGGAATACAGCGGTTGAGGTCGTCACCTCGCGCATAAGGGACAGTTTGTGTTGTACCAGCGGGTGATCCACGATGGTCAAATGCGGGTCAGGCATTGGCAGGCTCCAGTTGGCTCAAGATCTGAGTTCTTGTATCTTCATCGCAAAACGCGGCGCGTGCCGCATTTCGATTCACCTCGGTGAAAATCTCTTCATCCCAGCCGAACGTATCGGCAAGCCATTGATATTCCCGGTTCAGGGACGTGTGAAAAAAGGGCGGATCATCGGTGGACAAGGTGATATTGACCCCGGCCTCCCGAAGCCGCTCGATCGGATGCGCCTGCCAGGACGGATAAACGCCCAGCGCGATATTCGATCCCGGACAGACCTCGAGCGTCACTCCATCCTCAGCAAGCGATCGAACAAGCGCCGGATCGTTGATGGCATGAACACCATGTCCAATCCGATCCACCCTCAGATCACGCAGCGCATCGCGAACCGATGCGGCCCCACACCACTCTCCGGCATGGGCAGTCAGGCGAAGTTCGGCTTCCCGCGCCATGTCGAACGCGTAGTCGAAGTCAGCCGGCTTCCCGCGGCTCTCATCGCCGCCCATACCGAAACCTGTGATGAACTCTCCTTGCGTCTCCGCCGCACAAAGAGCGGCGGCTTTCGCCTGCTCCGGTCCGAAGTGCCTAATGCAGGTG
>JABDPP010000327.1 GCA_013042765.1 Litoreibacter sp. | reverse complement strand
CGCTCAGGCGGCGCGATTATACCGAAGCCGCGGCGCGCGCGATCCGCGACGCGCTGTGGCACAATTCGGTCTCGGTGGCCGATGCGTTCGGATTTCCCCGCGACGCGATGCAGATCGATGTTGAGCTGGGTGTTCAGGACCCCGAGGCGGTCGAAGTGGACCGGCTTCTGGATATCTTTCCTTACGGGCAGCCCTCGATCACGGTGGTCAAAGGTGGGCTCGACGTCCCCAAGCCCGACGGCTCCAGCGTGACGGTCATCGCCAACGCCGCCGTGATGGTGTCCTTTGATATGGAGCGGGTCCATGACTGAACATCGCATCATTCTGGAAATGGGGACCGGCAACGATCTTTACGGGATGGATTACACCAAGGCCGCCCGCCGCGCCATTCAGGACGCACTGCATCATTCCTCAATCGTGTTGTTTAAATCGATGGGCATCGATCACGCGCAGATGCGGGTGCAGGTGACGATCGCGGTGCAGGCGCCTGAGAAGCTCGATATTGCCGCGCTCACCGCCGAGCTGCCGCGCGGCCGGGCCGAGGTGCGTGGCGTGTTGGGTGGGCTCGACGTGTACGATGCCGAGAATGACACCACCCATGTGATCGCGACCGCCGCCGTGGAGGCTTTTGTTCCGATCGAAGCCGGCGCGTGGAAGCTCGTCGAATAGAAGGGGCGTTCAGAAAGCCGCCCGCGTTGCGGGCGGTGCCTCCGGCGGGGATATTTCAGGAGAACTGAAAGGGATGCTGGCGGGCGTTCAGGTCGGGCGCGTGTCCGGCAGGCTGATGCGCGCGACCTGCTCTGCGATCGGGTCAACGGAGAGCGGGTGCGTGTCGTCGGTGAAGTCTTCCGCGGAAGCCAGTTCCTGCCATTCCGACCCGCGGAAGATCTCGAGCGCCGAGAAACCCGCCTTGTAGCCCATCTTGGCTGAGCCCGGCACCCAGTAGCCGAGGTAGACATAGGGCAGACCGGCTTCCTGCGCGATCCGTACGTGATCGAGAATGATGAAAGTTCCCAGACTGTTGCGCGCATAATCGGGGTCGTAGAAGGAATAGACCATCGACAGACCGTCATCGAGCACATCGGTCAGGCAGGTGGCGATCAGCCGGGGGTCATCGGCGTCCGAGCGGTCCCAGTATTCGATCACCCGGCTTTTGACCGGTGTCTCTTCGATCATCGCTGCGAACTCGAAGATGTCCATGTCCGCCATGCCGCCGTCTGCATGCCGGCTGTCGAGGTAGCGGCGGAACAGCTCATATTGTTCTTCGGTCGCCCAGGGAGAGGTGGCCTCCCGCGTCAGGTTTGCATTGCGCTTGATCGTGCGGCGCTGGCTTTTCGAGGGCTTGAAGTCGGTGGCGCGAATCCGCGCCGAGAGGCAAGCCGAGCATTCCGCGCAGGAGGGCCGGTAAAGCACGTTCTGAGACCGACGAAAGCCTTGTTTGGAAAGGGTATTGTTCAGCGTTGACGCATGATCCCCTTGCAGGGCGGTGAACAGTTTGCGTTCACGCCGCCCGTCAAGATACGGGCAAGACTGTGGGGCAGTTACATAAAACTGCGGAGCTATTGGGAGCGTATGGCGCATGACGTGTCGACAACCTTTTCTGCGCTAAGCCTAGCAACGCTCTGGCGCTGCGACAAATCCTTTTTCATTTGGGTTAAGACCGGGTTAAAAATCGCTCGGTTTGTTGATGAGCGCGGTGCCGGTTATCACGTCATGCAGAGCCTGTCCGCGCGCGGTCAACAGGATCATCAGGACCGAGATCATCTGCGGTAGGAAAAATGCGGTGCAAACGAGGTAGCCCAGCGTATGAACCACGGCCTCGCCGCCGGTCAGGTGCATCCCCTGGTTGTTGCGGAGCTCGACATTGAAAACCCGCATGCCCGGCGTGGCCGAGGCCGACGCGATCGTGCCCGCGCGATAGAGGATGCTCAGCACCAGAAAGATAAAGGGCAGGAAGAACCAGCCGATGAACAAGGGCAGGGTCGCCACGACGATCGTGGCCAGTGCGATCAGAACGGTGTCCACCACCCATGCCAGGAGCCGTTTCACGGCAACGCCGTCGTAGAATCCCGCCTGTGTGTCCGGATCGGGCAGGGCGGAGAGGGGCTTTGTGTCGATCATGTGTAGGGGTCCTGCGGGGGAAGGGTTGGGG
>JABDPP010000325.1 GCA_013042765.1 Litoreibacter sp. | reverse complement strand
CTCCCAAGGTGCTCACAACAGTTTGAAGTTCGCCGCGCAGATCCTGAAAGCGAAAACCGCCATGGACACTGAAATTCTCGTCGAACTTGTAACGCAGCAGGCCGGTGATCGAAGTGCTCTCGACATAGGCATAGCCGGGAAAGACGGGGCGGTAATCAACGGCGGCCCCAATGGGCTCGTCGATGACCAATGCCGCGCTCAACTGGTCGGACCATTGCTGTTTCACGGCCACACCAAAAGAGGAGTACGCCTTGAGCGGATCGACGGGAAGGGCGGAGATGCTGGCCTTCGGGCTGACGCTGCGGAACGAGAATTCAACGTAGGATCCGGTTTCTCCACCCTCTTCAAAAAGCGCTCTGAGAGGTTGTCCGGAACGGTCTATCCCCCCCGCAAGGGTAAACGATGTAGATGCCGCGACGACTGTCGCGGCTGCGAGGAATGTCTTCATGAGGTTACTGCTCCAACTCTTTTTCTGCTCAAAAGATAGCTGGTATTGAAAAACGTGGTCAATTTGTGACCACGCGTCAGACCGCAATAACTTCTGAAATAGTGACCTGCCCGCAGGATATGTGGCCAAAACCGCACATATCCCGACAGGTTTGATATCCTAGCGGCGGGTTTCCTTGGCGATATTTAGGTAGTTCGCCCCGAAAATTAGGGCCGCGCCGAGCAGAACCCAGAGATCGAGCGCCTCACCGTAGAAGGCCATTCCGATGAGCGCGATCACTGGAAGTCGGGCAAAATCGAACGGAATGACGACAACTGCAGGCGCAAGTGACAGGGCGGAGGTCAGGCAGAAATGAGCGCAGAGCCCTGCAACCGCAACGATGGCCACAAACGGCCAGACCGCGGCGCCGGGCCACGCGATGTCACCGTCCCACCCCGCACAGATCACGCCGAAGACGGCCTGCATCACCGTCAGCCAGAACAAGATGCAGGTGATCGAGGTGATGCGGGTCAGTTTCTTGGTGAAGATCGCGGAGCCGGCAAACCCGATCGCCGAGAGCGCGGCGAGGATCACACCGACCTGTGGATTGGCGAAATCAGGTCGGGCGACGATCAGGATGCCGGTGAAGCCCATCAGGGCCACGAAGATCCTCAGCCGTGTGAGCTTTTCGTTCAGGAACAGCGGGGCCAGAAGCGCCACCCAGATCGGTGAGGTGAACTCGAGTGCAAAAAGCTGCGCCAGGGGGATCATCGTCAGGGCCGCGAACCACAGGTTCTGTCCCGCGAAATGGGACAGGTTGCGCAGCATGTGCAGGCCCAGTGAAGACACCCCTATCTGGTAGAAAGTGCCGAAACGCCGGGCGAGGACCGTGACAATCACGATCCCGATCAGCGAGCGGTACATCATCAACTCGAACGTATCGAGTTCCTGGCCGACGGCGCGCCCCGCCACGGCCATGGAGGAGAAGGACGCGATCGCTCCCAGCATCCAGACCGCTGCGCGCAGGGAATTGGGGGCAGGCGTGGCGGGAATATCGGTCACGATCGGGCTTTCACGAAAAGACGCATTGAGGCTGCTCTAGGCAAAGGGCCCGCGTTTGTCCATCTTTCGGCGTCAGTCCGAGTACCGACAGCAGCCCGACAGGATGACCGGTTCCTCTCCGCGCTGTGTCAGCACCGTGGCCTCGATCGGGTAGCCGGTAACGATTGCATTGTCACAGCGCTGCTGGTGGAGGACGACAATGGCCGTATCGCTTCGGCCTACCAATGTCAGAGCCTTGGGCCAGTCGCGCCCCTTCGCACTTCCCCGCTGCGGAATGTCGAGCGTGACCGACCGCCCGTAGTCGAGACTTGCGTGCGCTTCTCCGATTGTCAGGCTCCAGTCCGGATCCGTCCCGTCACAGGTGAGCAACAGTGGTGCCTGGGGCTGGCTCTGGCTCTGCGCGCCAAGGCCGCATGTCGCGCAGATCAGCAGTGTTTTCAGGAGCGGCTGTTTCATTTCTCTTAAAATATCCCCGCCGGAGGCGGAAAATCAATCTGCACACCAGAAGAGAATTTGCCTCCGGCGGGGATATTTTAAGAGAATTGAAAGAAAGTCCGGATCAGATCACATGCGCGGAACAGGCGGGGACGCCGATGGCCGTGAGAAGTGAAAGCGCCCTGTCCGCTCCCCCGCGGGCAGGGCGTTATTCCCACTCGATCGTGCCCGGGGGTTTCGACGTGATGTCGTAGGTGACCCGGTTGATGCCCGGGACCTCGTTGATGATGCGGGTCGCGGTTTCGCCGAGGAATTCATGGCTGAACGGATAGTAATCCGCGGTCATGCCGTCGACACTGGTCACCGCGCGCAGCGCGCAGGCATAGTCGTAGGTCCGCCCGTCGCCCATCACACCCACGGTGCGCACCGGCAGGATTGCCACGAAGGCCTGCCAGATCTCGTCATAGAGCCCGTGTTTGCGGATCTGGTCGATATAGACCGCGTCCGCTTCGCGCAGGATGTCGAGTTTCTGACGCGTGATCTCGCCGGGGCAGCGGATCGCGAGGCCGGGGCCCGGGAAGGGGTGGCGGCCGATAAAGCTTGGCGGCAGGCCAAGTTCGCGGCCAAGGGCGCGGACTTCGTCCTTGAAAAGCTCGCGCAGCGGCTCGACCAGCTTGAGGCCCATCTTCTCCGGAAGCCCGCCGACATTGTGGTGCGATTTGATTGTCACCGACGGCCCGCCCGAGAAGCTGACGCTTTCGATCACGTCGGGGTAGAGCGTGCCCTGGGCCAGGAATTCCGCGCCGCCGACTTCGGCGGCGTGTTTCTGGAAAACGTCGATGAAGAGCTTGCCGATTGTCTTGCGCTTGGTTTCCGGATCGCTTTCGCCGTCCAGCGCGGAGAGGAACATTTCCTGCTCATCGGCATGGATCAGGCGCATGTTGTAGTGGTCGCGGAACATGGTCACGACCTCGTCGGCCTCGCCTTTGCGCAGCAGGCCGTGATCGACGAACACGCAGGTCAGCTGATCGCCGATCGCCTCGTGAATCAGGACGGCGGCAACCGAGCTGTCAACGCCACCCGAGAGCCCGCAGATCACCTGCGCGTCGCCCACCTGCTCGCGTATTTCGGCGATGGCCTGATCGCGGTAGGCATGCATGGTCCAGTCGCCGGTAAAGCCCGCCATACGCACGAAGTTCGCGTAGAGCTTCGCGCCGTTGGGGGTGTGGTGCACTTCGGGGTGGAACTGCACGGCGTAGAAATTCCGATCCAGATCGGCGATGATCGCAAACGGTGCGTTGGGGGAGGTGCCGTAGACCTCGAACCCCGGTGCGATGCGCGAGACGTGATCGCCGTGGCTCATCCAGACCTGTTCGGCGCCCGCAACGAACCAGCCGTCGAGCAGGTGCAGTTGCTGCTCCTGCGGCGAGACATAAGCGCGGCCGAATTCAGCGGTGCCATGGCCGCTTTCGACCTGACCGCCGAGCATCTGCATCATGACCTGCTGGCCGTAGCAGATCCCCAGGATCGGCACGCCCAGGCCGAACACTGCTTCGGGCGGGCGGGGCGAGCCTTCGTCGATAACGCTGGCCGGGCCGCCTGACAGGATCACCGCTTTCGGGGTGAAGTCCTTGAGAAACGCCTCGGTGACGTTCTGGAAGGGGTGGATCTCGCAATAGACATTCAACTCGCGCAGGCGGCGAGCAATGAGCTGCGTCACCTGTGAGCCAAAGTCGATAATCAGGAGGCGGTCATGAGATGTGCTTGTCATGCTTGGCTGATTATGGAGGCCGGGGCGGGGTTGCAAGCCTCTTGGTAGGCTCTCGGCCCGGCGGACGCGATATTTTTGGCCTTCCAGGGCGAAACCGGTGGGCCGGAGCACAAAACAGGGGCCAATCGGGCGCAGGAATGTCGCTTTCCCCCCGTTTGGGACGGATTTTGCATGTTGGCACTTCGGGGGACGGAGTAAGCACGGATCAAGAAGAGATCTATGAGGGGAGCTCGCATGTCGGAGACAGTTGCAGCACGCAGGCGTGGACGCGGCGGCGGCGGGGCCGCTCGGCGCGCCGAGCGGACCGCGGTGCGGATCGAATGTGCCAAGTATATCGAGCGCAACATCCCGAATTTCGAGGTGCTGAACGAGGAAGCGCTGGAGATCATCGAGGCGAATGCGGAAACCGTGCTCGAAGAGATCGGCGTGGCGTTCGTGGACAATCCGGAAGCGCTCAAGCTCTGGCGGGACGCCGGGGCCGAGGTCACCAACGAACGGGTGCGCATCCCGCGCGGACTGGCCGGCAAGCTGTGCGCCACCGCACCCGCGACCATCACCCAACATGCCCGCAACCCCGAGCGCAGCGTCGAGATCGGCGGCAAGAACCTCGTGATCGCACCGGTCTACGGCCCGCCTTTCGTGCGCGACGCGCAAGGCGGTCGGCGCTATGCGACGCTGGAGGATTTCCACAATTTCGTGAAGCTCGGCTACATGTCGAAATGGCTGCACCATTCCGGCGGCACGGTGTGCGAGCCGACCGATGTGGCGGTGAATAAGCGCCACCTCGACATGCTCTACGCCCACATGTCGCTCAGCGACAAACCCTTCATGGGATCGGTGACAGAGCCGGTGCGGGCACAGGATTCCGTCGAGATGTGCGAGATCCTCTTTGGCGGCCTGAACGGGCGCACGGTGATGACCTCGCTGATCAACATCAACTCACCGTTGACCTTTGACGCGACCATGATGGGCGCGCTCGAGGTCTATGCGAAGGCCAATCAGGCCTGCATCGTCTCGCCCTTCATCGTGGGTGGCGCCATGGCGCCGGTCTCCGTGGCTGGCACGCTAACGCAGGTTATGGCCGAGGTTCTGGCCGGTGTCGCCTATTCGCAGTTGATCAATCCCGGTGCTCCGGTGATCTTCGGGGCTTTCGTTACCTCGATCGACATGAACTCGGGCGCGCCGACCTTCGGTACGCCGGAGGCCGCCAATATCACCTATGGCGCGGGGCAGCTGGCCCGGCGTCTGGGTCTGCCGTTCCGGTCGGCGGGGTCGTTCTGTGGCTCGAAACTGCCCGATGCGCAGGCGGCCTATGAGACCGCGAACTCGCTCCAGACCGGGTTGATGGCCGGCGTGAATTTCATGCTGCACGGCTGTGGCTGGCTTGAGGGTGGGCTGGTGGCCTCCTTCGAGAAATTCGTAATGGATGCCGATCAGCTGGGCGTGTTGCATGGCCTGGCGAAAGGCGTTGCGGTGGATGAGAACGCACTGGCCATGGATGCGATCCGGGAAGTTGGCCCGGGCGGGCATTACCTTGGCTGCGCCCATACCCATGCCAATTTCAAGGAGGCGTTCTGGCGCTCTGACCTTCTTGACTACAAACCCTTCGAGACCTGGTCAGACGAAGGCGCACGCGACACCCAGGCGCTGGCCTCCGAACGGGTAGCGAAGCTGCTGAGGGACTACCAGCAGCCCATGCTCGACCCGGCAATCGACGAAGCGTTGAAGGACTATATCCGGGTCAAGAAGGACTCGATGCCTGACGCGTTCATCTGAGGCGGCTCTAGGACCGGACCTCTTGTGGTAAGAGACGGCATTCCGCCATCAGCGCGACCAAAACCTCGATATGGCGGGCGATGGAGTAAGTTCCGTCGCCCTTTCTGCGGGCTTCGTAGATCATTTCCTCCTGTTCGATCAGCGTGGCGATCAGGGCCGAAGGCGTTGTGCGGCTGCTATGTCCGGTGATGCGGCGCAGGTCGCGCTTGCGATCATAGTCGGACAATCCGTGACGAGCCGCGCGGACCAGAAGGCGCGGACGGCGCAGGTT
>JABDPP010000323.1 GCA_013042765.1 Litoreibacter sp. | reverse complement strand
GTCACAGACAGACTGATCTTCAAAGGACGCAACGTCATCGTGACGCCCGGGACCAAGGGCATCAATGTCTCGCGCCAGATCCGTGACGATGACGAAAAGGAACGGCTGCTCGAGGCGGTTCATAACTCGCGGACGCCCGCGTCACCTTATGGGGTCATTATTCGTTCCGGCGCCCGGATCGCCGAGGCGGAGGAGATCGCGGCCGAAGCAGATGATCTTCTGGACCTCGTGGACACCGTTCTGGGCGATACAGATACCCGCCCTGAACTGCTGGTGGAGGCTCCAAGTGCCCATGAGCTGGCTTGGCGCGACTGGTCGGAGTTGGGCCGGGACGAGGCCATCGGCGACCCCGGTGCATTCGAGGCCGCGGGCGTGCTGGACGCGCTTGCTCTACTGGACGATGCTTATGTTGCACTTGGTCAGGCTTCGATGTTTGTCGAACCAACTCGCGCGCTGATCGCTGTGGACGTAAACACGGGCGGAGATTTCTCCCCCGCATCCGGGCTTAAAGCTAATCTTGCCGCTGCGCGCGCCCTGCCGCGCCAGCTGCGTCTTCGGGGACTTGGCGGACAGATCACTTTGGATCTTGCCCCAATGCCCAAGAAAGACCGTCGCCAGTTCGAGCAAACCCTGCGCGCGGCGTTCCGGAGCGATCCGGTGGAGACGGCCCTTGTCGGCTGGACGCCGCTGGGTCATTTTGAGTTACAGAGAAAACGCGAAAGACTGCCTATTCCAAAAGGCCTTGCCCAATGAACTGCCCTATCTGTTCCCAGGAAACCGACAAAAAATACCGCCCGTTCTGTTCACGGCGTTGCGCTGACCTTGATCTTGGGCGTTGGATGACGGGCCAGTATGCTGTGGCCAGCAACGATCCTGAAGACGTTGAGGAGCTGGAGGAAGCCCTCGAGCGTGAAGCGCGCAAACTGCACTGATCCGCATCTCATGCAAAGCTTTCAAATTTGCCTCTGGACAGCCCTGATTGCCTGTCATAAAACGCAGCGGTTCGCGACAAGACGAACCCCGGTGCCCGGGTAGCTCAGTGGTAGAGCAGTGGATTGAAAATCCTCGTGTCGGTGGTTCGACTCCGCCCCTGGGCACCACTTTTCTCAAAAGATCTAGGTTCTAGAGGCCTTTGAAAGCTTAGCCAGAAGTGAAGGCTGGGCCTGATCATCGAAACGCGCCGGACTGCTTCGGAGGCGTTTCAAAATCGATCGAGCGCTACGAGAAGGATGCTATGGTCCCGATCACCCGTTCCGACGTAACGGGAAGATCACTCAGCTTTTTGCCAGCACGCCGCTCCAGGAATGGGGGGCATTGGAGTTTTGCAGGCGCAGGAAGATATACCCTGTCTTTTTCCAATGGAGCATCCGGCTGTTGAGATTATCGAGCACGTAATCACCCTCATCGGTTCTCAGAATTAAAACCGCGTGGGAATTGCGTTTCCGATCCAGCGCGGTCGCGATCAACAGGCGTTCCGGGGCAATACCGTTCAGCATCAGAAGCCGTTTCTTGAGAAGTACGAAATCTTCACAATCGCCACCGCGCCGTGTCGGGAGGGCCCAAACCTCTTCCTCCCGGTATTGCGACCGGTCGGTGATCTGGGTGACGCGCCGATTGACAGAACGATTGATCTTTCTGGCGAGCTTCAGCTGATCTTCGGTTAAGGCTTTTGCACCCTTCCGGGACGTGGCACATGCCCAAGCGTATTTCTGGCAAATCGCGCCGGCACCCAGCGGCGCAGCCGCGGACATTCGGGGCACGAGAAAAGCTGACTCGGCGACGCCCGCAGCTAGGGCTGGCGTGGCGGTCAAGCCTGCCAGACAAAGGCCGGCAAACAGACGGCGCCGCGCAGATCCGGAGATCTGGGCGATAATGGGCAGGTTACCTGTTGCGCGCCGATAAAGCTTCATGATGTATGCTCGTCTCTTCAGTCGCCAAGACATTCCTATTGCCGAAAACGCGTTTTATGCGTGCCGGAGTTCGCTTCTCTTGTTCGCCGCAAAGGCGGTGTGATGGGTAGTTCCCGCTCTTTTTCCAGATTTCGTATTCGTCCCGATCTGGTTCTTGGATAAGGATTCTAGCGGGGTGCTCGCAGGGAGGAAAGCCGCGAAGCGTTGCCTCTGTATTTTGAGCAGATTTCAGCCGAGTCGGTTCTCAACAACGCCTCTGAAGCGTTGTGCAAGGTGACCTGATCGCTTGGGCTTGCCCCTTCTGCCCGGCTGCCCTAGTGAGCAATAGGTTCAGAAAGCAGGTGAACATTTTGCGCATGTCACGAACGATCATATTCGACCTCGACGGAACGTTGGTTCACAGCGCTCCGGATATCTGTGCGGCAGCGAACGCGATGCTGGAAGGACTGGGCAGGCCGGCTCTGTCTTTGGAAACGGTGATCTCGTTCATCGGGAATGGGATTGAAAAGCTCGTGGAGCGTAGCCTCTTGGCCACGGGAGGGCTGCCAGAAGATGGCGGAGCATCGGCTGTCCTGCAGTTCCGAGAGCTGTACGCCAGCGATCTTGCGACCTTAACGCGCCCCTATCCCGGGGTGGTCGACACACTGCAGGCCTTGATCGATAGTGGCTTTCAATTGGGTGTGTGCACGAACAAAACGCAAACGCCCGCGCTCCAGATTTGCGAGACGCTTGGGCTTTCCGATTTCTTTGGAGTGATCACCGGCGTGGTACCGGGAATTGCGCACAAACCGGAGCCGGACATGCTGCTGAACACGATCGAGGCCATGGGCGGTTTACCATCGTCCTGCCTTTACGTCGGTGACAGCGAGATTGATTTTCTGACGGCACGAAATGCGGAGATTCCTTTTGCGCTATTTTCCGGCGGGTACCTCAAAGCGCCGATCTCGAACCTCGAGCGATCGGAGATTTTCGACAACTGGGATCCTGCGGTGTTGAGCGCGCGTTTCGGGTAACCTCGGAAAGAGGCCTCATGACGCGGGCGGCTCACCTCCGATCGCCTCCGTCGCCCGTGCCGCGGCTTTTTTGACCAGATCTCCCAACCACTCCAAGCGGTCATCGGACATCCGGCTGATCGGTCCGGAGACCGAGATGCCTGCAACCGGCTCGCGAAACGCATTGAACACCGGAGCCGCGATGCACCGCATGCCAATGTTGCGCTCTTCATTGTCAAAGCTCAGGCCGCTGTCCCGGATCTGGGCAAGGTTTTCGAGCAGATCATCCGGATGCGTCAACGTCCGCTCGGTGAATCTCTCGAGCTCCTGGCGCGATAGCCAATCCTCCAGCCGGTCGGCGCTGAAATGCGCCAACAGCGCCTTGCCGATCCCCGAGGCGTGCATCTGGCTTTGGGTGCCTGGCGGAAAGAAGGCCCTGATCGTCTCATGGGTTTCGACCTGACTGACAAACATCACCAGATCCCCCTGTTCCACGCCGAGGTTCGCCGTCTCACCGGTATCGTGCATCAACTGACGCAGGATCGGACGGCTGCGCTCTACCACCGATGTACGTCGCAGGAAGGCAGAGCCGATCAGGTAAGCCTTCGGGCCGATATGCCAGAGCTGCTCGGCCTCGTCGAATTCGGTCACCCCGTGCAGTTGGTAGGTGGTCAGGATCCGATAGAGCGTTGCCGGAGACTGGTCGGTTTCCTTGGCGAGATCAGACAGCGCTATACCGCCGCGCTCGGCAAGGTGACCAAGGACCAAAACCGCCCGATCCAGGGACTGAATCGTGTTCTGTTCCGATTTGTCATGGAATGCTTTCGGACGGCCACGGGCGCGCCGACTCAGCGGATTTTCAGAGTTTGCATTGTCCATTTTCTGCTCATTAAAAAATGATTTCGCTCAGTGAAAAATATAAGCTATTGTTTTTGCTTTTCAATTACAATTTTTCGCAGGGTGGAAAATTATTTCAAAAAAATTGCGACTCTCCGGGCCGGCGTACTATATCGAGTTCATCGATGGAGGAGATACTGCGATGACATCCCAGAACCCTGTTTTTATTCCCGGCCCTACAAACATGCCGGAGAATCTGCGTAAAGCTTGTGACATGCCGACCATGGATCACCGCTCCAGCGCATTCCAAGACATTATTCAACCCGCGCTCGATGGCGTGAAGAAAATCCTGCGTACCGAAGCGGGCGAGATCATTTCGTTCCCCGCAACGGGTACAGGTGGTTGGGAAGCCGCGATCACAAATACCCTGTCGCCCGGCGACAAGATTCTTGCCGCCCGCCACGGTATGTTCTCGCACCGCTGGATCGATCTTTGCCAGCGTCACGGCCTCGACGTGCAGATCATCGAAGCTCCTTGGGG
>JABDPP010000315.1 GCA_013042765.1 Litoreibacter sp. | reverse complement strand
CCCCAATGCCGATATCGAGGAAATCAAGGAGCGGCTCGGCGGTAATATCTGCCGCTGCACGGGCTATACGAAGATTTTCGAAGCCGTTGAGATCGCCCGCGATGTGATTGCCGGCGATATGCCGGAGACCGCGCTTGAGGAAGACAGTGTCAGTGAGAGCTATATCGGGGCCAATGTGCGCCGTCTTGATGCGCCGTCCAAGGTCTCGGGCCGGCTGAAATATGCTGCCGACATGAAAATATACGACATGCTGCAGTTGCAGGTGTTGCGCTCGCCCCATGCCCATGCACGGATCGTCTCGATCGATACCAGTGAAGCGGAGGCGATGGACGGTGTTGCCTGCGTGATCACGGCTGATGATGTTCCGGGCAATGACGGGTTCGGGGTCTTCGTGCATGACCAGCCGATCATGGCGCGTGGCAAGGTCCGCCACGTGGGTGAGGCAGTTGCGGCCGTTGCTGCCGAGGACCTGGTTACCGCGCGCCGTGCGGCTGCCAAGATCAAGGTCGAATATGAGGAACTTCCCGGGATTTTCGATCCCGCCGATGCCCTGGCGCCCGGTGCACCGGTCATCCATGATTATGCGACGGATAATCTCGTTAAACACATCCCGATCCGCAAAGGCGACGTGGAAGCGGGGTTCGAAGAGGCCGATCTGATCCTTGAGGATGATTTCGGCACGCAGCAGGTCGAACATGCCTATCTCGAGCCCGAGGCCGGAATTGCCTATGTCGATCCCGATGACGTGGTTGTGGTGATATCACCCTCCCAGAATATCACCCACCACCGTCATATGCTGGCCGAGATCATCGCCAAGCCGATCAATAAGGTGCGTTTCATCATGAGCCCGGTTGGCGGTGGTTTCGGCGGCAAGGAGGACATGATCTATCAGGGCATGCTGGCGCTCGCCGCGATGAAGACATACCGGCCCGTGCAGCTGAACTTCACCCGCGAGGAAAGCCTGATCGCCTCGGCCAAGCGCCATCCTTCGCGTGTACATTACAGGATGGGCCTGAAATCTGATGGCCGGATCACCGCGATTGCGTTCGATATGCTGTCGGATGGCGGTGCCTACGGGATGTCGAGCGAGGGCGTCATGCGCAAGGCGGCGATCCTGTCCTGCGGCCCCTATGAGGTTGACAATCTGCAGGTCGACACCCGCGCGGTCTACACCAACAACACGCCCTCGGGCGCGTTCCGCACCTTTGGCGGCATGCAGGCGCAATTTGCGACCGAGAGCATGTTGGACATGGCGGCGGAGGTGCTCGGCATGGACCCCTTCGAGATCCGGCGAGTCAACATGATGAAGATCGGTGCAAAAACCCACACCCAGCAGAGGCTCGAGACGGCGTCGCTGGACCGGGTTCTCGATGCTGCCGAAGAGGCTTCGCGCTGGGAGAGCGGTGCGCCGCAAGTTCGGGGTGCTGAGCGCGGCGATCTCGACGGGCCAGATACGCGCAAGCCCTGCACATTGGGCGCGAGGATCAAGCCCGACACGACGAACCACAGCGATGCGGAAAGGGTTGCATGATGACCACGAGGATGAAACGCGGTCGCGGCGTGGCGGCCAGCTGGTACGGTATTGCAAGAACGGCCACCATCGACCGGGCGGGCGCCTGGGCGGAACTGGATGACGGCGGCACCGGCAAGGTAGTGACCGGCGTCACCGAGATCGGCGAGGGCATCTTGACGGTGCTGGCGCAGATCGCCGCTGACGAGATGGGGATCGCGCCGCAGGACGTGACCATCGGCGACAATGACACGTCGCGCTCGCCTGAGGCGGCACATGCCGGGGCGACGCGTCAGACTTATATGATCGGAAACTCGGTTGCCTTGGCCTCGCGGGAAGCCCGTAATGTTCTGTTCGAGCAGATTGCAGATCATTGGGACGTGGATGTGGACAGCCTTGAGGCCTTCGATGGCGAGATCTGGGCGGCAGACACCAACCTGCGCATGACGATGAAAGACGCGGTTGCGACCTGCAAGGCGCGTGGCGTGGTCCCTCTGGGATCGGCGTCCTTCACCGCGCACGGTACTGGGCTTGATCCCGAGGACGGATCGGGCAGCCCGTGGCAGGCTTATGTCTTTGGCACACAGGTGGCTGAGGTTGAGGTCGACACATGGACCGGCGAAGTACAGGTTCTTGGCGTCTGGGCGGCCCATGACGTGGGTCGGGCCATCAACCCTCGCGGTGTCGAAGGCCAGATCGAAGGCGGCGTCGTACAGGGTCTGGGTCAGGCTCTGATGGAGGACTACCAGACCGACAAAGGCCACGCGATCACGCACGGCTTTGCGAAATACATCCTGCCGACATCGCTCGATATACCGCAGATCAACTGCATCATTGTCGAGGATCCCGACCCGAAGAGCCCGTTGAAGGCGAAAGGGATCGGCGAGCCGGCACTGGTGCCCACGGCACCGGCCATCATGAACGCGATTTATGATGCCATCGGCGTGCGGATCAAAACGCTTCCGGCCACACCGGAGAAGATCCTGAAAGCGCTTCGAAACCCCGAAGACGTGGCTCTAAAGCCGAAGATCATACGACAAACCGTCGGGGCCTGAGAAGGGCCTGGCACAAGAGGTGTGTCCCGAGCGACATCGGGATGAAAGGAAAGCGAAAGGAACGAACACCTATGGAAACCTCAATGTACAGCGCCATGCGGGTCGGCATCGTCCACTTCAAGGCCTTTCCCGGCATCGAGACAGGCGCGGGACCCATTGTGGAGACACTGGAGAAGATCTGCGCGGATGATTTCTGGACCGCCGTCGAGGTGGGCTGGATGAAGGACTTCCGGGTGCGCAACACCGCCCGGCACCTGTTGGATCAAAGCCATCTCTCGGTGGCCTACGCCACCCAGCCCAAGGTGCTTTCAAACAAGTTCAACCTGAACCATTTCGACCACGGCGAGCGGATGAAGGCGGTTGAGGCCATCAAGAGCTCGGTTGACGAGGCGCGGCAACTGGGGGCCGAGGTTGTCCGCCTGATCGCAGGCAAAGACCCGGGTGACGAGAAACGTGAAGAGGCGAAGAAGCTCCTGATCGATTCCCTGCACCAGATTCTGGACTATGCCCGCGAAGACAAGGACGGAATGAAGTTCACCCTGAAGATCTTCGATCGCGGTGTCGACAAGAAGAACCTGATCGGTCCGGCGCCGGATGCGGCCGACATCGCCAAGGTGATGCGACCCGACTACCCGGAATTCGGGCTTCTGACAGACCTCAGCCACTTCCCGTTGCTCGATGAGAAGCCCGAGGACTCGATCCCTATGCTCTCTGAGTGGCTGGATGCCGTTCACTTGGGCAACTGCCATTTCCGCGACAAGACGCACCCCGCTTACGGCGATATCCAACCTCGCTTCGGCATTCCCGGAGGCGAAACGGACACGCCCGAGGTGGTGACGTTCTTCCGCGAGCTTCGGAAGGTCGGGTTCTTCGATAAGCCCGAGCGCCCGGTTGTCAGCGCCGAGGTTCGCCCGGTTCTGGCGGGCGAGATTTCCGAAGTTATCCTGGCCAACGCGAAACGCGTAATTCGGGATGCATGGGCGCTGTCGCAG
>JABDPP010000169.1 GCA_013042765.1 Litoreibacter sp. | reverse complement strand
CGCCACGACCCCTGACGAGTCTCGCAAACGTCCCACCCGACCCCATGTTGACAAGTCGGCAACACTTCGGAACCCGGCAGAGAAAAATCCTTTCAATACAGCATCAAACCCGGAACAGTGCCCGCTATTGAGTGTGTTGTGCAGCTGTTCTGCAAGGGTATCGAGTGATGAGAGAAAAGGTCGGCCAGAACCGGTTGGAAGAGGCCGCAGACGCACTCCGCGCCCTCTACTCTCCCAACAGCACCGAATTGCGGGCCCGGGTCATCGTGATCGTCGCCCCGGCCTTTCTCGTCTCTTACATTCTTGGCCGGCCCGAAGTCCTGATCCTAGCAATCGCCTATTTAGCCGGCGTCGGCATCAACTACCGGCTCGCCTCCCGCGCGGTCGCCGACCTCACACAGGCCAAACTGACCCGCATCGTCGTGATCGAGGCCTGCGTGCAGACCATCTACATGCTCTATGCGGGTTACCTGTGGCTGCAGCCTGAGTTGGTCCTCCAGCTCGGCGCGCTGGCCCTGATCATCGGCGCCGCCTTCAATGCGCTCGCGCTGCGCAGCCGCCTGAAGCCTTTCGTTTGGATCGACGGCCTCAGCATCTCGGCGGCGATCATCCTGTTCGGCGTGGTTTCCCGCGATCTGTTCCAATCCCCGGCCGGTGGATACCTCGCGATTGGGATCACGATGGCCCTCGCCGCCTACTATATCGCCAGCCTGTTTGAGATCTACGCGACCCGCCATGCTGTCTATACGTCTCTGGAGGAAAAGGCCGAGGCTGAACACCTCAAATCCGTCGGACGGCTGACCGCCGGAATTGCCCATGATTTCAACAACATTCTTACAGCCGTCATGGGCAATCTCGAATTGCTCCCCGAGGTCTCCGACCCGAAAGAAAAGGACGCACTGGCCCGCGAGGCCCGTGAAAGCGCCAAACGCGCCTCCGATGTGACATCGCAATTGCTCGCCTTTTCCCGCCAGACCCCGTTGATCAGCCGGACCATCGAGATGGATACCTTTGCCGACCGGTTCGAGGCCGACGCCCGCGCGATCCTGCCCGAGGAGATCGAGTTTACCGCAACACGTCATGATGGCCTCTGGCCGGTCCATGCCGACGAAACCCAGCTGGCCAGGGCCCTGATGAGCCTGATCAAGAACGCCAGCGATGCGATGCCGCGTGGTGGCAAGCTGAATTTCGACATCTCCAACCAGCTGATCACCGACACGAACGCTCAGAAACTGCCTGACGACTCCTACGTGGTGCTGACGGTCCGCGACACTGGGGAGGGCATTGCCGAGGAGATCCGCAAAAAAGTCTTCGATCCCTTCTTCACCACGAAATCCGTCGGGAGCGGCTCGGGTCTCGGCCTGTCCATGGCCAAGGGCTTCAGCGCGCAATCGGGTGGCGCCCTCATTTTGACAAGCGCCCCGAAGGCGGGCACCGAGGTCCGGATGATCCTGCCCGGACGCCCCGCTGGCTGACCATCCACCCCCAGAGTGCCGAATTTTCCCGAACTCTCCCATGCCTGCCGCGACAGAGCGCAACAGGGGCGCAATCTTGCCTTTCCCCCCGCGCGCGGCTGCACTAAGAAACGGTGACGCTGAACGACCTTGGGGCAGATAGACATGCAAGACCCGGAAATCACCGATGATCTGATCGCGGCGCACGGGCTCAAGCCCGATGAATACGCCCGCATTCTGGAGATTATCGGGCGCGAGCCAAGCTTCACCGAGCTCGGGATCTTCTCGGCCATGTGGAACGAGCATTGTTCCTACAAGTCCTCCAAGAAATGGCTGCGCACGCTGCCCACCGAAGGCCCGCAGGTGATTTGCGGCCCGGGCGAGAATGCCGGCATCGTCGATATCGGCGACGGTCAGGCCGTGGTCTTCAAGATGGAGAGCCACAACCACCCCTCGTATATCGAGCCCTATCAGGGTGCCGCGACCGGTGTCGGCGGCATCCTGCGCGATGTCTTCACCATGGGCGCCCGCCCGATCGCCGCGATGAATTCGCTGAGCTTTGGCGAACCCGACCACCCGAAAACCCGCAGCCTCGTCTCTGGTGTCGTTGCCGGGATCGGTGGGTACGGCAACTGCTTCGGCGTACCGACTGTGGGCGGCGAAGTCCGCTTCCACCCCGCCTATAACGGCAACTGCCTGGTAAACGCCTTTGCCGCCGGTCTCGCAGACAGCGACAAGATCTTCTATTCCGCCGCCTCGGGCATCGGCATGCCGGTGGTCTATCTCGGCGCCAAGACCGGGCGCGACGGCGTCGGCGGCGCCACCATGGCCTCGGCTGAGTTCGACGACACGATCGAGGAAAAACGCCCCACGGTGCAGGTCGGCGACCCGTTCACCGAAAAGCGCCTGATGGAGGCCTGTCAGGAGCTGATGCAGACCGGCGCCGTGATTTCCATTCAGGACATGGGTGCGGCGGGCCTGACCTGCTCTGCCGTGGAGATGGGCGACAAGGGCGGGCTCGGCGTGCGGCTGAACCTCGACGACGTACCCGTGCGCGAAGAGAACATGACCGCCTACGAGATGATGCTCTCGGAATCCCAGGAACGCATGCTGATGGTCCTGAACCCCGAGTTGGAGGCCGAGGCCAAGGCGGTGTTCGACAAGTGGGACCTCGATTTTGCCATCGTGGGCGA
>JABDPP010000305.1 GCA_013042765.1 Litoreibacter sp. | reverse complement strand
CGGCATGGCTGCAGATTTATCTCAACGAGCACACCGAGAAGATTTTCGGAACACTGGTTCAGGCCTGAACGTCCCATTCGGACAGATTGCCGAGCGACCACGATTGTGGTTTCGTGCCGCGGAAATCTCCAGCCCTGCTTCTTGATTGATCAGGCGCGACGGCCGAACTGGCCGTCTACGACACCCAGAGTATCGAGGCAGGTTGCCACGATGTCGCTCGAGCGCAGGGCCGCATCTTCATACATCTCCGACGGGCTCGCCTGATCGATAAAACGATCCGGCAGCGTCATCGTGCGGATCTTCAACCCGCGGTCAAACCCGCCTTCCGAGGCCAGCCACTCCAGAACATGCGCCCCGAAGCCACCACGCGCGCCCTGTTCAACCGTGACAAGTGCCGGGTGATGCCGAACCAGCTGTTTGATTAGCAGCTTGTCCAACGGCTTGGCAAAACGAGCATCCGCAACCGTGGCGCTGATGCCGCGGGCTTCCAGCTGTTCGGCGGCCAAGAGACACTCATCGAGATGCGCGCCAAACGACAGGATCGCCAGCCCGGTTCCTTCACGCACGACATGCCCCTGCCCTATGGGCAGGACTTCACCATATTCAGGCAGCTCAACACCGACCCCTTCACCCCGCGGGTAGCGGAACGCGATGGGACCGCTGTCATGAGCGACGGCTGTCGCCACCATATGCATCAGTTCGGCCTCATCGGAGGCCGCCATGACAGTGAAGTTCGGCAGTGCGGTCAGGTAGCTGATGTCGAATGCACCGGCATGGGTTGCTCCATCCGCCCCGACAAGTCCGGCGCGATCAATGGCAAAGCGCACAGGCAGGTTCTGCAAGGCAACATCGTGGACAATCTGGTCATACGCCCGTTGCAGGAAGGTGGAGTATATCGCGCAGAACGGCTTCATGCCGGATGCGGCAAGTCCGGCTGCGAAGGTTACAGCGTGTTGCTCGGCAATACCCACGTCAAACGTACGCGCCGGAAAACGGTCGGCCATGAAGTTCACACCGGTGCCTGATGGCATCGCAGCCGTGACCGCAACGACCCGGGCATCCCGTGCCGCTTCGCTTTCGAGCGCTTTTCCGAAGACGGATGTATAGCTCGGCGCGTTGCTTTTCGATTTCTTCTGCGCCCCGGACACCACGTCGAACTTTGAGACGCCATGATACTTGTCGGATGAAGTTTCGGCGGGTTGGTACCCCTTGCCTTTGACGGTGCAGCAGTGGATCAGCACCGGCCCGGTGGAGCGTGCCTTGACCGAACGCAGAACCGGCAGGAGCTGGCTTACGTCATGTCCGTCGATCGGACCGATATAGGAAAACCCAAGTTGCTCAAACAGGGTGCCTTGCGGATGCTGCGCCGTAACGAGGGAGCGCGCGCGGCGCGCGCCGTCCCGGAGTGGTCCCGGCAGAGCCGATTCAAAGCCCTCCGCCAGATCCTTGAGCAGCGGCAAAGGCGAGCCCTCCGCATACAGGCCGGAGAGGTATTTCGACATGGCGCCGACCGGGGGCGCGATGGACATCTCGTTGTCATTGAGAATGACGAACATACGCCGACCCTCGTGACCCGCATTGTTCAGCGCTTCATAGGCCATACCGGCGCTGATCGAGCCGTCCCCGATCACCGCAATCGCGTCTCCCGTAGGCATACCCAGATCCCGCGCCGTGGCAAAGCCAAGAGCCGCTGAGATCGAAGTTGAGGAATGCGCCGCGCCAAACGGATCATAGTCGGACTCGGATCTTTTGGTGAAACCGCTCAATCCGTCTTTCTGGCGCAGTGTCCGGATCCGGTCGCGGCGTTCGGTCAGGATCTTGTGGGGGTAGCACTGATGACCGACATCCCAAACCAGCTTGTCATGAGGCGTGTTGAAGACCGCGTGAATGGCCACAGCCAACTCGACCACGCCGAGCGAAGACCCCAGATGGCCACCCGTTTCCGATACCGCCGATATGACCTCTTGCCGTAATTCTCCGGCAAGGCGCGAAAGCTCCGCATCACTAAGCGCCTTCAGGTCCGCAGGACAAATTACCCGGTCGAGTGTTGGAGTGTCTGGGCGTGTCATGGGCAGCGTCCTTGAATTAAAAACGCTGCAATGGGTCAGAGGACCCACCGCAGCGTTTAGTGATCCTGTAGCCAACAGGAAGAGAATGGGGACATCTCCGGGAAGT
>JABDPP010000304.1 GCA_013042765.1 Litoreibacter sp. | reverse complement strand
CCCCACGAGCGAGGCAAAGGCGAACAGACGGGTCAGCGCGCCTTCAAGAACCCGAACATTGTTCGAGATCCGGTGCGCGAGGAATTCCAGCACCCCGTCGGAGATCTGAAGCTCCTGATACTGCGAGCGGTATTGCTCGACCTTCTGCTGCAGAATGCCCAGCCGCAATTCGTAATCGGTTGGATGCAGGTCTACGACCAGACCCCATTGCAGGCGGGACCGGATCCGCTCCTCGAGCCCGTCAATTTCACCCGGGGCACGGTCTGCGGAAATGATAATCTGTTTGTTCTGGTCAACCAGCGCGTTGAATGTATGGAAGAACTCGTCCTGCGTGCTGTCCTTGCCGGCAATGAACTGGACGTCATCCACCATCAGGACATCAACGGATCGGAACAGCTCCTTGAAGTTCATCATTTGGCGGTCGCGCAGCGACTGTATGAAACGGTACATGAACTGCTCGGCGCTGAGATAGACAACGCGCAGCTCCGGACTACGGGTCTGCAACTCCCAGGCGATGGCGTGCATCAGGTGCGTCTTGCCGAGACCAACTCCCCCGTAAAGAAACAGCGGGTTGAAGGATACCGGTCCACCTTCTGCAACACGGCGCGCCGCGGCGTGGGCCAGTTCGTTGGGCTTGCCGACCACGAACCGGTCGAAGCTGAATCGCTTGTCGAGCGGCGCCCCAGGAAGAAGATCGCCGTCCTTGCTCTCGGTCACGGCAGGCTTGGCAGCCTTTTCAACACTACGGGTCGCCGGCGCAGGCGTCTTGGTTGTACCACCCGACGCGCCCTTGCCCTTTGCAACGGAAAAGCTCAGCCGATCGACCTCAACGCCGCTCTTCTGGATCTGGCGCATGATTTCGTCGCCAAAATTCCGCGATACCCAATCCCCCTGAAAGGATGTCTTCACGAAAAATCGCGCGACACCGTCTTCCAGCACGGAAAACTCAAGCGGTTCGATCCAGGTTACATAATTGTTCTTTCCGATTGTGTCCCTAAGCGCATCGCAGACCTGTCCCCAGATGTCGTTTGTCATTTTTTACCCGTCTCTTTTTCAGGACTGCGTCCATGGCAATCCCCGGGCCTTCCATCCGTTTAGGCCCCCCCGTTTCTTATCCGCGTCCAGATCGCCTTCAAACCCCTCGGCTACATTCACGCAGCGCACCTTGCGGCCCTCATCCTCGAAGGCGGCGGCGACGGCCTGTGCAGCACTCAGGGACCGCACGCCAGATCGACAGATAAAAAAGACGCAGGACGGGACGCTCCCCTCCAGTGCCGATTGAACCATGTCAACAAAGCGCGGGTTAACAGACATTTCTGGGTACTGAGCCCACTCAATGCAATGCACCGAGTGCCCCAGAGACGACAGATCCGGCTTCCCGACAAACCCCAATTCGGGTTTGGTTCTGACATCTATGAACACGGCATCCGAGTGCCCACTCAAATAATCCCACGTTTCAGTTGGCAACAACTCTTCAACGCGTGGGACCGTGCCCAAGCCCATTCCTTAATGTCCCCCGTGACAAAATGAATCGCACTCTCAGGGTAGCGACTGATCCGGGTCGCTCGCAACTGATCTTCGCTCTTGACTCATACTTCATTTGAAACCGAATCCCGGCGCGTCAGGAATCGTCATCGCAAGCTACTGAATACAAAAAAAACGCCCTCCGAAGAGGGCGCATTTTTTCAGAAAATATTTTCCGTGATCAGACGCTGATCGCTTTGACCCGCGACGAAAGCCGCGACATTTTTCTGGACGCGGTGTTTTTATGCAGCACGCCTTTGCAGACACCACGCATCAGTTCCGGCTGTGCCGACTTGAGCGCTTCCTTGGCCGCATCCTGATCACCGGACGCAATTGCCTCCTCTACCTTGCGCAGGTAGGTGCGGATGCGCGAGCGACGCGCTTTGTTGACTGCGAAGCGGCGCTCATTCTGGCGGGCGCGCTTTTTTGCTTGAGGCGAATTTGCCATACGTAAATACCCCGGCGGTTCGGTGTTTGAAAACTCAGATGGCGCTTCTAGGCCCGACTCGGTGGCAAGTCAACGGGTATAAGCACCTATTTATCGCGGAAATGTGGCTCGCGCTTTTCAACGAAGGCAGTCATGCCCTCCTGCTGGTCTTCGGTGGCAAACAGAGAGTTGAAGACCCGACGCTCGAACAACAGGCCCTCAGATAGGGGCGTCTCGTAGCTACGGTCCACCGCTTCCTTGACCACCATGGCTGCCAGCTGCGACTTTTCCGCGACCTTTGCGGCCGCGGCCATCGCTTCTGCCATGAGTTTCTTGGCCGGCACGACACGGCTGACGAGGCCGGAACGCTCCGCCTCTTCGGCATCCATGAAGCGACCGGTCAGGTGCATGTCCATGGCCTTGGACTTTCCGACGAACCGCGTCAGTCGCTGTGTACCGCCAATGCCAGCGACAACGCCAAGGTTGATCTCGGGCTGGCCGAATTTCGCGGTATCTGACGCAATGATGAAGTCGCAGATCATCGCCAGCTCGCACCCACCGCCCAGCGCGTACCCTGAAACTGCCGCGATGATAGGCTTACGCACACGCTCGATCGTCTCGATTTCCTCCACGAACATGTTCTGGGTAAAGACATCGACGAAGGACTTGTCGCGCATCTCGCTGATGTCGGCACCTGCAGCAAAGGCCTTCTCGGAGCCCGTCAGCACGATACAACGCACTTTTTCATTGGCATCCGCTTCGCGCATCGCAGTGCTCAGCTCCCGCAGCAAAGCAGCATTTAGCGCATTCAGGGCGTCCGGCCGGTTCAGCTTGATCAGCGCAATATGCTCGTCGATCTCGACAATGATGTTCTCAAAAGCCATTCACGGGCCTCTTACCTTGTTTCCGACGCCCAGAATTAGCAGGCTGAGCCAGAGGTTCAATTCATCTTTGACACACAGGACAGTAAAAGGAAGAACGGCCCGACTGCACAACCCGGGCAATTTCCCCATCACAGCCCGCGCGGGTACAGCCCTGCCCTTCCCGGTCATAAACCGTGAAATTGTGTTGAAAATAACCGAGTTCTCCGTCCGCCTGGCGATAGTCGCGCAGCGAGGAACCGCCAGAGGAAATCGCTTCGTTCAGCACATCCCTGATCGCGGGAACAAGGCTTTGAACTCGGTCTACACCGATCTTTCCAGCCTTCCGTTTCGGGGAAATTCCGGTCCGGTGCAGAACTTCACAGACGTAAATATTGCCAAGACCGGCCACGATTCGCTGATCCAGCAACGCTGATTTGACTGGCGTGTTACGCCCTTTAAAACGCGCGACGAGGTAGTTTTCATTGAAGGCGTTGCCCAGCGGTTCGGGGCCCAGCTTGCCCAGCAGCCAATGCGCCTCCACCTGCTCTGTAGGCGCAAGATCCATCGCTCCGAAACGGCGTGCGTCGTTAAACGTCACCCGTGCAGGCGCATCTGTGTGCAGGATCACGTGATCATGTTTATCCGGCAGGACAGGGTTTGAATGGAAATCGGCCGTGGCGGTCCCATCGATCAACATCCGTCCAGACATCCCCAGGTGGATGATCAAAGTCTCCTGCGAAGACAGGTCCGCCAGGATGTATTTTGACCGCCGCCGGAGCCGCAGAACACGCATCCCGGTGAGCCGTTCCGCCATGTTTTCGGGGAAGGGCCATCTGAGGTCAGGGCGGCGCACCTCTGCCTTGAGAATCGTTTTTCCCTCCAGGACCGGCAGCAAACCGCGTCGCACCGTCTCAACTTCGGGCAGTTCTGGCACAGATTCTCTCTTTGTTCAGCAGGGTTGCATTGTCACCGCGTGGCGCAAACCTATAAGGAGGGTCAGACGCAAAGGACTTCAAGCCCCGATGACAGACGACGAGAAGACGACCCATTTCGGATATCGCGATATTCCCGAAGGTGAAAAGGCCGGCATGGTCCACGGGGTGTTTACCAACGTGGCCTCGAAATACGACATCATGAACGATGTGATGTCAGCGGGCATTCACCGGGTCTGGAAAGACGCGATGATGGATTGGCTGGCGCCCCGACCCGGGCAACGTCTTCTTGATGTCGCGGGCGGCACGGGCGATATCGCCTTCCGCTTCCTCAAGCGGGCAGGCGACGCCAAAGCTGTCGTCCTCGACATGACTGAATCCATGTTGGTTGAAGGCCGCAAACGGGCCGATGCCGAAGCCATGGCAGATCGTCTGGACTGGATCGTGGGTGACGCCATGGCCTTGCCTTTTGAGGATAACAGCTTCGATGTCTACACGATCAGTTTCGGCATCCGGAACGTCACGCGTATTCCCGACGCCCTCAGCGAGGCCTACCGCGTGCTACGGCCCGGCGGCCGACTGATGGTTCTTGAGTTTTCGCAACTGCCGAACCCAATGATGCAGAAGGCCTATGACCTCTACTCTTTCAACGTCATTCCGCGAATGGGCAAGGTGATCGCCAATGACAGCGAGAGCTATCAGTATCTCGTCGAGTCAATCCGGAAGTTCCCGGATCAGGATACCTTTGCCACGATGATCCGCACTGCGGGTTTCGAGAACGTCAGTTACCGGAACATGACCTTTGGCGTCGCCGCGCTGCATGCCGGTTGGAAAATCTAAGTGCGTGGCCCTCACAACATAGTCCGGCTCATCCGCACCGGCGCCACTTTCCAGCGTGCCGGAGCCCTGAGTTTTGTTCTGGACGCCTTCAACACGCCACGGCATTTGCGCCTGCTCGTGCGGGTCACGGCCTTCCCGTTCTCATGGCTCGGCCGCAAGGGCGACCCCAGCCTGCCCCCGGTGACACGCGCGCTGAGCGCCATGGGTCCCGCCTACATCAAGTTCGGCCAGATCCTCTCGACCCGACCTGATCTCGTCGGCGAGGAGATGGCCCGCCAATTGCGCGTATTGCAGGACAAGCTCCCGCCATTTCCCGCCGTTCAGGCCAAAGCCATGATCGAGAAGGAGTTTGAACGCCCGATCGACCAGATCTTCTCGGAATTTTCCGAACCTGTCGCAGCGGCCTCGATTGCACAGGTCCACAAAGCCCCCCTCGTCGAAACCGGTGAGGAGGTCGCCGTCAAGGTTTTGCGTCCGGCCATTGAACGCGCGTTTCAGCGGGATGTGGACAGTTTCCACTTCGCGGCCAACATCATCGAAAGGCTCATGCCGGCTACCCGCCGACTGCGCCCGACCGAGGTGATCGCGCATTTCGAAGGGGTGGTGAAAGGGGAGCTTGATCTCAGGCTCGAATCCGCAGCCGCCGGGGAATATGCTGCAAATACCGTGAATGACGCGGGCTTCATCGTACCGAAGGCGTATTTTTTCCATTCCGAACGCCGAGTCATGACGCTCGAATGGGCCGAGGGTATGGCCTTTGGCGATCTCGAAGCGATCGAGGCCGCAGGTCTCGACCGCAAGGACCTCGGCGAGCGGGTTCTCAAGCTGTTTCTGCGTCACGCTCTGAATGACGGCTACTTTCATGCCGATATGCATCAGGGAAATCTGAAAGTTTCTGCGACCGGCGACATCATCGCCTATGATTTCGGGATCATGGGCCGGATCGACGCCTATACCCGCCGGGTCTATGCCGAGATTCTGATGGGCTTTATCCGCAAGGATTACCGTCGCGTCGCAGAGGTGCATTTCGAGGCAGGATACGTCCCCCGGGATCGTGACATCGACGAGTTTGCGCAGGCCTTGCGGTCCGTCGGCGAGCCGATTTTCGGGATGGACGCCACGCAGATCTCCATGGGACGGCTGCTCAACTACCTTTTCGAGGTAACAGAGCGGTTCGGGATGGAGACACGCACCGAGCTGATTTTGCTGCAACGTACGATGGTCGTTGTCGAAGGGGTCGCGCGCACGATGTATCCGCAGATCAACATCTGGGAAGTCGCGCAGCCGGTCGTCGAGGATTACATCAAGGAGAATGTCGGGCCACGCGCGCTGGTCCGCGATCTGGTTTCAACAGCACAAGTGCTGGCCCGGTTCGGACCCAAACTGCCGGTGCTGGCAGAAAGGCTGCTTCGCACACAGGAGGAACAGGCCCGCGAGGAGGCACCCCGCGCTCAGACGACCCAGAACTTTCTTTATTTCGCTATCGGGTGCGGGTTTACCGCGCTTGCACTAGTTGTCGCGCAATTGGCTCTCTGAGCCACACTAGACCGTGCTCAAAGCGAAGGTTACCATAGCTCGGACAGCCGCGCCGCAGACTGGGACGTTCCATTAGGACAGATCACATCCGGCCCGGTATTCGAATCGCACACCATCGAAAGAGTTGTGTGTCCGCCGTCAGGGATTTTGGGACAGATGGCAGCCTGAACTAAGAGAGGGTCTGGCGCATCTGGGTGGTTTGTTTGGGAAGGGGGCTGACCGGCCCGGGAGTATCCCCGACCCGGCAGTTTAACAGCTCCCAACCTTAACGGATCATGAGCAGTGACCCGGAGTTTGGGTTTTCCAGACCTAACCAGAAAAACACCGCGCGTTTCCGCCTGACTGTTGATGGACACCGGCTTTCCCGGACGACAGGAACGGTGAGATGCGCTTGAGGTTCTTTCCCGCGGCAGTGTTCCCATAACCGCGAGCGGCGGCTACTGGTAGAAGCGGAAGTTGATGCGGATTGCGGCGAGCGTCGGCATCGCGGACAAAGTGTTTTTTTCGCTGTGCAAGTGCCAATGGCGGCTTTGAGGGCATCTAACATCTGCCGATCAACCCCAAGAGCAGGATGGTCATCAGTCTTGATCTGATGAGCAGTTTGCGTAGTTGGCCACTACTCTTGCGGATCGTTCGTTTCGCGCGGCCTCGCGATCAGCCCGAGGTCATGCAGAATGGCAAGCGCCGCAGGAGTGACGAACAGCGCCAGAAGTGTAGCGGCAGTCAGGCCGAAGGCAAGGCTTGCCACAATCGGACGTAGGAACTGCGCCTGCGTACTTTGTTCGAACAGCAACGGGCCAAGCC
>JABDPP010000298.1 GCA_013042765.1 Litoreibacter sp. | reverse complement strand
TGGATCACCTGAAGCATCGGAAACTTACCGTCGTTATTCTGAGTGAGCATCGTCAGATCCGGAGCCGGGACGTTCATCATCTCCAGCAGAGGACCTTCCCCGGCGCCGCCAGTGCCGTGGCATGTCGAACAATACTGCATGAAATAATTCTTGCCGGCATCATCCGCTATAGCTGCACCCGCAGACAACATTGCAGCTGCCGAAAATGCTAGGAACCTTTTTATCATTCTGAACTCCCAAAACAGTTAACAAGATGGTCTAACGCTACCTCTTTCACGCTACGTTCGATTGATCTCGGTCAATCGAAACGCGTGGGAAACTGCGGCATGCGGGCACAGCGTGCCGCCTCGCTCATCTCACCACATGCACCGCGCATTTCGCGTGGCGGACCACCCTTGCCGCGGTGCCGCCCAGGAAGTAATCAGGGACCCCGGGCTTGTGCGACGCGATCACGATGCAATCGATCCCGTGGTCGTCCGCGAAGTCGAGGATCGAACGCGCCGAATGCCCCTGGATAACGAGGCTTTTTGATGCGGGAACCTCGCCTTCCAGCGATGCCAGATACGTTTCGGTCTCCTGAAGGGCGGATTTGCGGATCTCGGTTGGGACATATTGCGTGGCATAGCCAGGCAGCTCTTCAATCACGTTGAGGAACGTAATCTCGCCCTCCTTCGCCCGCAATTCCCGGGCAACATCAATCGCCTGATGGGTCGACTCGTCGTGGCCAAGTTCAACGGGCACAAGAATATTTTTGTACATGTTCTTCCTCCTATTAGCCCAAGTTTTGCAGAGCTTGCAGCTCCGCGCCTTGATCGAGGTCATGTGTCGTGAATTATCCCGGAACCGCCACTTGGTGCGGTCCCGGGACCATTGGGAGACCCGTGCCACGTACGTCAGAACGGATTGTCCATCCGCGCCGTAATGTTGACTTTTCCCTTCAGCGGGCGGGGCCAGACCAGCGCGACCTCTGCGCCGTCAGGCCCCTGTTCGGGCGTGGAGTATGGTGTCGCATGATCCGTCGCATTTGCAGCGTCGCGCAGCGCGCCGACAGCCACCACGCCCGTGACATTGCGTGCGCGCCCTCCGAACGGCATCCAGCCTGAAAAGTCACAGGCCCAGCTGGACGCAGGCGTGGCCTGGTTGACCTGAAGCATCGCTGGACTTGCCGTCCACTGGTTGACCGCGTGGCTGGTGTTGCCGGTCCAGTTGATGTTGCGGCTGCGGCCAAGATCAAGCGTTGCGATACTGTCGTCGAGCTTGTCGACACGGTCGATGTTTCCATCCACGGCTTTGAACGTGTTGCCCGAGACATTCAGCCCGTTGATGAAGTGATCTGGGCCATAGGGTTTGACGACGATGAACCGGAACCACGCGCCGACCCGCGTCGCGGTGAAGATGTTCCCGGTGATCGACAGCGATCCGAACCCCAATTCCCCGGAGAACTCCGGCTCCGCGTCATGCTCGTTGTTCCACTCGATGAAGCAGTTGTCGATGTAGTTTCCGGTGATGACGATCTTGGAATTGGTCTGGGTCAGCACCAACCCGGCCTGACGGGTCGCGTTGCTGGCCTCGTCACCTTGGAACCAATGGTTGCCCTGTATCAGGTGTCCCGAGCCCTTCATGACCACCCAATGGCCAAAGCGCACCGCCCGGTTGTCGCGCAGCTTGACGTCATTGGCGTTGATGTTGAACCCGATGCTGTTGCGATCCTGCGCCAGCAATTGCTGTTCGTTCGAGAGGAACTGGCAGCAATCGATCAGCATGCCTTGGCAGGCGCGCCCGATCGACGTAATGCCGCGGTCCTTCGGCTTGTTGAAGTAGCAGTCGCGGAAGTGCCAGATCAGCCCCTGTTTGGAGAGCATCACGGAACTGGCAAACCCGTCACATTTGAACTCCACGTCGGAGATATTGAGCCGTGACAAGCTCTCGAAACCGCTGAAATCCAGCAGGTAGCGGAACCGCGTGAACGTGTAGGTCTGGGTGCCGACAGCATCGTAAAGTGGTTGGCTGAGCGTCAACGTCTGCGCGCCGATATTGCGATCCGTGACATAGACCTCTCGGCCCACACCGTTGCCGGTGATCAGGCTGCCCACCTCTACATTGGCGACATTGCTAACCGCGGTCAGTTGCAGCGGATTGCTGACCTCGTAGCTCGCTTGCGATGTTGCCGTTCCGGCGGTCCATGCGGGTCCGTCGACCGCATCGAACTGGCCGTTTCGGATCACCCGCCGGTTCGCAAAAGTTGTCACGTCTGGAACTGCGGCCTGCATATCGATCGGCTCGGTCAGTGCAATCGACCGACCGCACAGGTCCAACCCCTCATGGTCGGAATACTTCAGCAGCGCCTGAAACGCCTTCTTGAAACCCAGCGTCTCGTCGCCAAAGGCATCCGCATAGCTGTCGAAATCGAAATTCTGGCGCAGGCCGAGATGCTTGTCGTCAGGCATCGTGACCGTGCCCTGAAAGCGCACATCGCTCTCGAAGGTCACGTTGTCCACCAATGCAAACACCCCGTCCGAGACGAGGACACTGCGTCCGTTCGCCGCCGCATCCGCCGCCTCGAACGCGGCGGTGTTGTCGGTCACGCCGTCCCCGACCGCACCGAAATCCTTTACGTCGACCCAATCCATCAGGTTACGCAGGAAGACCGAGGTCACATCCTCGATCACAAGATCGTCGATCCGGATCACGCCGCCATCAGGCCCGGTCAGGTCGATGCCGAAATGCCCGTACAGCGCCCCGTCTCCCCAAGCCATGTCAACGCCCGGTCGCGCGCCCGTGCCGACGATGGCGGTGACCTCGACCACCTCGCCATAGGCGCTCAACGTGGTCGCGGGTCCCAGCGTCGTTACCCCGGTCAGCTCCACGTCCCCCGCACCGGCGCCAAAGGCTGAAATCTGAACCGTGGGCAGGCTGCCCGAGATCGCTTTCACCCGGGCCGTGATGCGCAGGTAGCATCCGGGCAGGATCGGGGTCTGGTCCATCGAACGCAGCCGCTGCGGTGTCTCTGTCTTGAGAAGTTCCAGGCAGCCGCCGAAATCCGCGTCCGACGGCACAAAAGCCGCCGTGGCAAGCCCGTCATAGGTCGCCGTACCTGCCGTACCGTCGCCCCGGGACCATAGATCCAACCCATTCGCAAAGGGGGGCGGCATCAGCACCAGCCCGTCGGTAATCGCCTTGTTCATCAAATCGCCCTTCTAAAATCTGCAAACAGGCGTGCCGGACAGCCACAGGCGCGCAATATGCGCCCGGGGAATGCCCCGTTTCGAATAACAGTCTCATTCTGGAAAATTGCCGGACACGCCGTCCTGACCGGGCAGGATCACTACATAGAAAGGGTTAAGAAACCCCTAAAGACCAACAGGATTCGCAGCGTTCGCAGCTGAGTTCAGGCACCCACCGGTGGTTTTGCAAGGATCTGCACGCCGTCGATCTGCCACCCGTTTTCGGTCTCGACCATGTTGTATTCCAGCACATGCGGTGCCCCGTTCGCATCACGCAACAGCACTTTTTGCAGCAAAAGCGGCCCCTGTTTACGCAGCTCAAGAAACTGCACCTCCGACGGGCGCCAGACCATCGGATAGCCGTTGCGCACCATCTGGCCAAAGCGCTGCGGAGAGCCGAACATCCCTTTGATCATGGGCGACGCAAAGGTGAACGCGGTCTCGAAATCGTCCTTCAGAAAAGCATTGATCTGGCTTTGGATCGTGGTCTCGATCCCCGGATTGCGTGGTTCATCCGCGGCGCCGGGCAGGGCGGCGAGAGCAAGGAATGCAAGCGCTATGAGTATACGGGGCATGGTCGACCTTTCGCGAAACTACCCTCAACAGTAGATCGTCCCGCGGACTGGTCAATCTCAGGCGGCGTTTGCCGCCAGTTCTCCGGCCAGCGCCTTATCGATCAGCGCAACGGTCTCCTGCACGCCGTAAAGCGCAATGAAGCCACCGAAGCGCGGACCCTGAGAGGCACCCAGTAGGACCTCGTAGATCGCCTTGAACCAGTCGCGCATCGGGTCGAACCGCCCGCGCCCGCAGGCGAAAACGATGCCCTGAAGCTCCTCGGCGTCCAGCCCGCCCTCCCAGGCATCCAGCCGGTCGCGCAGGTCGGTGAGTGCCTCGCGCTCCAGATCCGTTGGCAGGCGATAGGTCTTGGTCGGTGCCACGAAATCCTCGAAATACTTCACGGCATAGCCCGCGGCCGCATCGAGGTCGGGGTGGCTTTCGGGCGATGCCTCCGGGGCGTAGCGGCGGATGAAGCCCCAGAGCGTTTCCTTGTCATGGGCCGAAGAAACCGAGGCGAGGTTCAACAGCATCGCGAACGGAACCACCATGTTCGACGCGGGAACCTCCGTGCCGTGAATATGGAAGACCGGATTGGCAAGCTGCTGCTTCAGCTCCTGCCCGGGATAGGCGCGCAGCTGCTGGTGGTATTCGTCTACCGCCTTCGGGATCACGTCGAAATAAAGCCGCTTGGCGCTTTTTGGCTTGAGGAACATGAAATACTGCAGGCTCTCGGGCGCGGCATAGGTCAGCCACTCTTCCATCGACAACCCGTTGCCCTTGGATTTCGAGATCTTCTGGCCCAACTCGTCGTTGAACAGCTCGTAGGACAAGCTCTCCGGAGGCTTGGCCCCCAGAACACGGCAGATTTTTGAGCTTTGCGTAACGCTGTCGATCAGGTCCTTGCCGGACATCTCGTAGTCGACGCCAAGCGCGGCCCAACGCAGCGCCCAGTCGGGTTTCCACTGCATCTTCACATGCCCACCGGTCACCGGGACCTCGATGCGCTCGCCATCTGGCTCTTCGTAGACGATCGTGCCCTTGGAGACATTGCGCTCCAGCGTCGGGACCTGAAGCACATGTCCCGTCTTCGGGCTGACGGGCAGGAAGCACGAATAGGTCGCGCGCCGCTCAGGCCCGAGCGTCGGCAGCATGATCTCCTGGATCTGGTCGAAGC
>JABDPP010000296.1 GCA_013042765.1 Litoreibacter sp. | reverse complement strand
GCTTCGATCTGGTGGGCGAGGACGTTCTGATCACCGGTGCGGGCCCCATCGGCATCATGGCAGCCGCCGTCGCCCGGCACGTTGGCGCACGCCACGTGGTGATCACCGACATCAACCCCGACCGGCTGGCGCTGGCCGAGACCGTGACCGACCTGCGCCCGGTCAACGTCGCGCGCGAGGACCTCAAGACCGTGATGGGCCAGCTCGGCATGCGGGAAGGCTTCGATATCGGGCTGGAGATGTCCGGCAACCAGATCGCGCTCGACCAGATGGTGGAGGCGTTGGTCATGGGCGGGCGGATCGCGCTTCTGGGCATCCCGCCCGGCAAAAGCCCCGTCGACTGGTCGCGCATCGTCTTCAAGGCGATCACCATCAAGGGCGTTTATGGCCGCGAGATTTTCGAGACCTGGTACAAGATGATCGCGATGCTCGAAAACGGGCTCGATGTGCGCAACGTCATCACCCACCGCTTTGGGGTAGACGCCTATCTCGACGGGTTCGAGGCAATGCTCAGCGGCAAGAGCGGCAAGGTCGTTCTGGACTGGACCTGAGCGCGCCTGTCAGGCCGCCGCCACCCGCTGGAACGTTACCACTCCGCCGCGCGAACCATCAGGGTCGTAGGTCAGCCCGTTGGCCGACATGAAGTCGAAGACCTGCTTGATCACCGTAGGGGGATAGCGGCCGGGATGCAGCTCCACGACCACCGTGTGCAGCCGCGCTGGCAGCGGATCTTCGAACAAGAACGCCTCGCCACCCTCGATATCGACGATCAGCATATTGGGTTTATGCACCTCCAACAGCGCACCCAGTTTCAGGGCAGGCACCTCGACGATATCGGCTGGATCATCCTGTGGCCTTGCCAGCGCGGAGGACCAGAAGGCCGGCCCCATCCGGAACGCCACCTGTGGATCGCTGTCGCTTTCAGGGGTCAGCGCGCCGTGGATCACCTGCGTGGCAGAAAACCCGTTGCGGGCGAGGTTGTTGCGGGCCACCTCCACCATGTCGGGATGCGCCTCGACGCAGGTCACCCGATCCGGCCCCACGACCTCCGCGCAGAGCGCACCCACATAGCCAAGCCCGGTGCCCAGCTCCAACACCCGGTCGCCGGGCTGCAGGCGCGAGCGCACCGCGCGGGCATCATTCATCTCGTAATTGCCCGACCGCAGCTTTCCCGCCAGCCGGTCGGACAGAAGGATTCGCGGGATGGTGAACGAAAACCCGTCCAGTTCAAATTCCAGCACGTTGCCCCCGAATTGACCTGTTTCACTGCGCGACAAATCTATTTAGAACCGGAAACAGCAGATGATGGAAGAGACGCTTTGAAACTCTTTGTTGGCCTTGGCAATCCCGGCGCGAAATACGCGCATAACCGGCACAATATCGGCTTCATGGCCGTGGATCGGATCGCGGAAGATCACGGCTTCTCACCGTGGAAGTCAAAGTTCCAGGGACGCCTGAGCGAAGGCCGTCTGGGCAGCGAGAAAATCGTCCTGCTCAAGCCGGAGACCTTCATGAACCTCTCCGGCCAGTCCGTGGGCGAGGCGATGCGCTTTTTCAAGCTGACGCCCGAGGACATCGTGGTGTTTCATGACGAGATCGACCTTGCCCCGGCCAAGATCCGCGTCAAGCAGGGCGGCGGCCATGCCGGCCATAACGGCTTGCGCTCGATCCACCAGCATATCGGCCCCGACTATGGCCGCGTCCGGCTGGGTGTCGGGCATCCGGGCCACAAGGATGCCGTGCCGCGCTACGTGCTGCATGATTTCGCCAAGGCGGATGAAACATGGCTCGATGATCTGATGCGCGGGATCAGCGACGGCGCGGCGGAGCTGGCCGCCGGAGATGGTCCGAAATTCCTGAACGCGGTCGCGCTGCGTGTCGCCCCGGCGCGGTCCTCAAAAACCCGCGACAGCGCGAAGATCACGGAAAAACCGAAACCCGCGCCAGCGCCTGAACCCGAAGAAGATACCAGAAGCGCCATTCAGAAGCTCGTCGACCGTTTCAAGTGACCCATTGAGGTCGTTTCGGATATAGCGCTTTTGACCCGGCGCCATCCGTGCCACTCTGGCCTTGGAAGTTTTCACGGACGCCGCGCTCCGGCGTTGAGACGATAGGATCCGGAAATTTGGAAAAAGACCCATCCCTAAACGTGCTGGGCGAGGAACTGGCCTCCTGCTCACGCGACCCGGTCACCGGATTTTTCCGCAATGGCTGCTGCGACACCGGCCCGATGGATCACGGCAGCCACACGGTCTGCGCGGTGATGACCAAGGAGTTTCTGGCGCTGTCGAAATACCTCGGCAACGACCTCAGCACGCCACGGCCCGAATTCCAGTTTCCCGGCTTGAAGCCGGGCGACCAGTGGTGCCTGTGCGCGTCGCGCTTCCTGCAGGCCCATGATGAGGGCGCCGCCCCGCGCGTCAACCTTGCCGCCACACATCAGCGCGCGCTCGAGATCGTGCCGCTCGACGTACTCACGCTCTACGCTCTCGAGGCGTGAGTCGCATCCGGGCCGCAGAACGAAAAAACGCGCCCAAAGACGCGTTTTCTTCATTCATAACAATGTTCTGACCGTATCAGGCGCCGGTGTTCATCTCGAAGTCGAGCGCCTTGGCGACGGTGAAGATATCCTTGTCGCCGCGGCCGCACATGTTCATGCAGATGATGTGATCTTTGGGCAGTTCCGGCGCGATCTTCATCACATGCGCCAGCGCATGGCTGGGCTCAAGCGCAGGGATAATCCCTTCCTGAACACAGCACAGCTGGAACGCCTCCAGCGCCTCCACATCGGTGATCGAGACATATTTGGCCCGCCCGATTTCATGCAGCCACGAATGTTCCGGCCCGATGCCCGGATAATCAAGGCCCGCCGAGATCGAGAACCCTTCTAGGATCTGGCCATCGTCATCCTGCAGCAGGTAGGTCCGGTTGCCATGCAGCACGCCGGGCCGTCCGCCGGTGAGCGAGGCGCAGTGCTCCATCTTCTCGTTGACGCCCTTGCCGCCCGCTTCGACGCCGATGATGTTCACATCCTTGTCGTCGAGGAACGGGTAGAACAGGCCCATCGCGTTCGAGCCGCCACCGATCGCGGCGATGATCGTGTCGGGCAGACGTCCTTCGGCCTCCATCATCTGTTCGCGAGCTTCCTTGCCGATGATCGCCTGGAAGTCGCGGACCATCGCGGGGTAAGGGTGCGGGCCGGCGACGGTGCCGATGCAGTAGAACGTGTCGCGCACATTTGTCACCCAGTCACGCAGGGCATCGTTCATCGCGTCCTTCAGCGTGCCGCGGCCCGAGGTTACCGGAATCACCTCAGCACCAAGAAGGCGCATCCGGAACACGTTGGGGGCCTGACGCTCCACGTCATGGGCACCCATGTAGACCACGCATTTCAGGCCGAACTTAGCGCAGACCGTCGCGGTCGCAACGCCATGCTGCCCGGCACCGGTCTCGGCAATGATGCGGGTCTTGCCCATGCGCCGCGCGAGAATGATCTGGCCCAGCACGTTGTTGATCTTGTGGGCACCGGTGTGGTTCAGCTCGTCGCGCTTCATGTAGATCTTGGCGCCGCCCAAATGCTCAGTCAGTCGCTCGGCCAAATACATCGGCGAGGGCCGGCCTACATAGTGTTTCCACAGGTAGTCCATCTCGTCCCAGAAGCTCTGGTCGGTTTTGGCGATCTCGTATTGCTCTTCCAGCGACAGGATCAGCGGCATCAGGGTCTCGGACACGAAGCGGCCACCGAAATCGCCGAACCGGCCATTCTCGTCCGGGCCGGTCATGAAGCTGTTCAGCAGGTCATCAGGCATTTTTCTCTCCCGTGGCAGCACGAATGAAATTTTTGATAAGTTGG
>JABDPP010000286.1 GCA_013042765.1 Litoreibacter sp. | reverse complement strand
ACTTCGGGTCGACCTGAACTGCGATAAGCTTGCGTGCACATCGTGTTCGTGAAGACCGCGCGGGCGCGCAGATGCGCCACTGGGATGTTGTAGGAGCCGGTGATCAGGCCCGCGCCCTTGGAGAGTGGCGATAGCGAGACACACCGCGCGCCCACATTCGAGACGTTGTCGGCCCGCATGGCGAGGAACTTCCCGTCCGCGTCCAGCGCCAGCGCAACCGTGGTGTGCAGATCGCGGCCCTGATAGTCGGTCAGAAAGGCCTCCGACCGGCTGGCCGTGAACTTCACCGCCCGTTTCAGGCGCCGGGAGGCCCAGAGCACGAGGCCAAATTCGACATAGGCCCGGTTTCGCGCACCGAAGTTTCCGCCAACGTCGTAGGACAGCACCCTCAGATCGGACGCATCAATGCCCAGCACATTTGCGAGTTCGCGCTTCTGGCGCACCGCGCCGCCGCTTCCGGCATAAAGCGTCGATCGGCCGGTCTCGGGATCGTAATCGGCCAGCGCCGCCCGCGGCTCCATCGTGACGGCGGTCACACGGTTGAGGTGAAACTTCGCCTCGACCACATGCGCGGCCCTGGCAAAGGCATCGTCGGTTTCCTCGAGATTGCCATATGTGCTGTCGACAAACGTGTTGCCCGGCACTTCGTCCCAAACCGTCGGCGCGTCCGGAGCGGTGGCGTCAAGGCTGTCGGAAACATGGGGCAGTTCTTCCCAGTCAATCTCGACAAGCTCAGCAGCATCCTCAGCCGCGCCCGCGGTTTCAGCGATTACAACGGCAACGGCCTCGCCGACATGGCGAGCCTTGTCTGTCGGAAGCAGCAGATGCGGCCCGATAAAGGGCGCGCTGCCATCGGCGGCGGTCAGTTTGACGTCAAATCGCGTGGAGGGAACCGGATTGTGCGGGATCGGGCCGAGACCGTCCGCCATCGCATCGGCACCGGTCAGAACATCAACCACACCCGGCGTATTCAGGGCCGCTGTCGCATCGATGGAACGGATCCGCGCATGCGGGTATGGGGAGCGTACCATCACCGCGTAGCACTGACCCTCGATCGCGAAATCGTCGCTGAACTGGCCGCGCCCGGTGACAAGGCGACGGTCTTCTTTGCGCTTGAGCGGTTTTCCGATTGCCTTGAAAAGGTTTTCACTCAACGGCCCGATACGGTCCAGCGTCCCGTCATAGGCCCATCCATCCGGCAATGTCGCGCACGGTTCGGCTCTGACCTTCGAGGAGGTCTCGGACGCGGAATGGGTCTTTTCATGCTTCTTCATTTGCCGGGGACCCGTTGGAATTCTTTGTTGTTTGTCCTAATGTATGACAATATGCTATTCAGGCGGTCTGGTGCAACCCCTTGGTTTGGGCGCTCACAGGTGACCGGACGTATTGGGGCGAGGGAACGCGGCCATGTGGAAGATCGGACGGTCACAGGTTCGAAACGAAGACCTGAAGCTTCTGCGAGGCCAGGGATCCTTCACAGGGGACCGCCGGGGCGACGATACCCTTGAGATGGTTATCCTGCGATCGCCGGTTGCGGCGGGACGGCTTCTATCCGTCGATACCGAAGCCGCGCGCACGATGCCCGGTGTGGTCGACATTCTGACCGCGAGTGAGCAGGAGGAAGACGGTTTGGGATCCGTGGTGCCACGGCTCAAACATCCTGGCCCGGATGGAAGCGACATGCGCATTCCTGACGTCAAACCGCTGGCAACCGACCATGTCAAATATGTAGGCCACCCGATTGCCGTAATCATTGCGAGATCGAAGGCCATGGCGGAAGACGCGGCCGAGGCGATCGCGGTCGAGTACGAGGATCGCGACGCCGTAGTGGACCCGCTCACCGCTCTGGAACCTGACGCACCAAGGGTTTGGCCGGAATTGCCGGACAATCTGTGTTTTCGCGTGGAAAAGGGGGATGCCGCAGCCGTCTCCCAGGCCTTTGAGAGCGCGGCGCATGTCGTGCGCAAGCGCCTGCGGGTGAGCCGGGTGACGGCCGTCGCGATGGAGCCGCGCGAGGCCATTGCCTCCTATGACACCGCAGAGGGGTTTCGTCTCGATATCGGAACCCAGACACCGCACCGTGTGGCCTCCGACCTTGCACCGATCATCGGCGTGTCCCCGAAAGATATCCGCGTCGTCGCCCGCGACACTGGCGGCTCCTTCGGCATGAAAAACAGCGGCTTCATCGAGTATGCGCTGGCCCTTTGGGCGGCGCGGCGCGCGGGGTACCCGGTCGCCTGGACCGCCAGTCGCAATGAATCCTTCCAGTCTGATGCCCATGCCCGGGACCAGTGGGCGGATGCCGCTTTGGCTCTGGATCACAAAGGGCGGTTTCTGGCCGTCGATGTGCGCATCACCGCAGGCCTCGGGGCCTGCATGGGCCCCGCGACGACCCATCCCTCAGTCGCCAATGTCGCCGGACTTGCAGGCGTCTACCTGACACCGTCCATTCATGTGGTCGTTGATGGCGTCTTCACGAATTGCCAGCAGGTTGCTCCCTATCGCGGCGCAGGGCGTCCGGAGGCCACCTATATCATCGAGCGTCTGATCGATCTGGCGGCTTTGAAGACTGGACAGGACCGCGTGGCGCTGCGCCGCAAGAACATGATCCCGACCGAGCAGATGCCCTACGAGACGCCTCTGGGGTGGATCTATGATTGCGGGGAGTTCGAGACCGTTCTGGACCGGGCGCTGGAGGCGGCGGACTGGGCGGGCTTTGCCGAGCGAAAAGCCGTGTCCGAGGCGCGGGGCATGCTGCGGGGGATCGGGATCTCGAACCCGATCGAGATTGCCGGTGGGCCGGTGCGCAAGCCGCATCCCGAGTATGCCTCGGTCAGCGTTGCGCCGCAGGGCAACGCGCGGATCGTGGTGGGCTCCTGCGATTCCGGTCAGGGGCATGGAACGACGTTCCGCCAGATCGTCTCCGACCGTCTGGGGCTGGAAGCCTCGGCCATCGATTTTGTTTACGGGGACACCGGCGAAGTTGCACAGGGCACTGGAACTTTCGGTTCGCGCAGTCTGACGGCCGCGGGTACTGCTTTATGTGAGGCGATGGATGCCACCGTGGAGGAGTTGAAACCACAAGCCGCGGAACTGATCGGGTGTGACGATACCGCTTCGCTGGAGTTCGCCGACGGGGTATTCACCGGCCCGAACGGAAAAACCGCGACATATCTGGAGGTCGTGGCCGCTGCAAAGGACGTGACTGAAGCCGAGGTAAACGCGAGTGCGGGCTGGGCCACGTTCCCCAACGGGTGCCACATCTGCGAGGTCGAAGTGGATCCGGCGACAGGTCAGGTGGAGCTCAAAAGCTACACCGTCGCCGATGATGTTGGAACGGTGGTGAACCCGCTGCTGGTCAAAGGTCAGATTGCCGGTGGCGTCGCTCAGGGTCTGGGACAGGCCCTGATGGAGAACATCGCATATGATGAGAGCGGCCAGTTACTCACGGCGTCTTTCATGGATTATGCCATGCCACGCGCCGCGGATATGACCGGCTTCGACATCCTCAGCCATCCGGTTCCCACGGCAACCAACCCGATTGGTGTGAAAGGGGTAGGTGAGGCGGGAACCGTCGGCGCGCTGGCGGCTGGTATCTCGGCCGTGGTGCATGCCTTGGAATCCCGCGGCATTACGCATATCAACATGCCGGCAACGCCTGAACGTGTCTGGCGTGCCCTGCAGGAGGCCGATCAGTGAGTGAA
>JABDPP010000277.1 GCA_013042765.1 Litoreibacter sp. | reverse complement strand
GCTGACTGCGGAGGGGGCAACTGAAATGGCACGGGCACTGACAACAAAGGCCGTTGAGGCGCTAAAACCCGATCCAAAAAAGCGGCAGGAAATCCCGGATCCAGCACTGCCTACGCTATATCTGGTTATACAGCCGTCCGGGGTGTCCGTCGTCAGGGATTTCGGGACAGATGGCTGCCTGAACTAAGGGAGGGTCTGGCTCATCTGGTTGGTTTGATTATGCGGCGGATTTGCGGTGAAGCAAGCGCCGGATTTCGATGGTCTTCCGTTTGATCCTTTCGCGTTGGTGCAAGATGGTCTGGCCGCGCCCGAAGTAGACATCGGCCGGGGTGAGATTCTGCAGGCTCTCGTGGTAGCGCCGGTGGTTGTAATGGTCGACAAAGGCGTCGATCTGCTGTCTGAGATCGCCGGGCAGGTAGTAGTTTTCCAGCAGGATGCGGTTCTTGAGCGTCTGATGCCAGCGCTCGATCTTGCCCTGTGTCTGGGGGTGGTAAGGCGCACCGCGGACATGATCCATCTTCCGATCCGCCAGCCAGTCGGCCAGGTCTCCCGAGATGTAACTGGCGCCGTTGTCGGAGAGCAGGCGCGGCTTGTGCAAAACCGTCGCCCTATCACAACCCGAAGCCTGCAGCGCCAGGTCCAGCGTGTCGGTCACGTCGCCCGCCTTCATCGTGGTGCAGAGTTTCCACGCGATGATGTAACGGCTGAAGTCGTCGAGGATGGTCGAGAGATAGAACCAGCCCCAACCGATGACCTTGAGATAGGTGAAGTCGGTCTGCCAGAGTTGGTTCGGCCGTGTGGTCTTGTCCCGGAACTCGTCGGCTGCCGATAGAACCACATAGGCCGGGCTGGTGATCAGGTCATGGGACTTCAGGATGCGATATACCGAAGCCTCTGACACAAAATACTTTTCCGTATCAGTGAACTGCACGGCCAACTCGCGCGGTGACAGCTCGCTTTCCTTCAAAGCGAGGCTTTTGACCTTTTCCCGAACCGGTTCGGGAATCCGGTTCCAGACCCGTGACGGCTTGGGACTGCGATCCTCAAGCGCCTCGGGTCCACCGGCCAGATACCGGTCATACCAGCGATAGAAAGTGGTCCTGGGGATGCCTAGCTTGTCCAAAGTGCGCTTGGTCGGCAGGTGAGACCCCTCGACGAGGCGGATGATCTCCAGTTTCTCGGATGCGGGATACCTCATTCGTCGTCGCCCCCATCCCCGAGCATGCTTTTTTTGAGAAGGCGTAGCTCCAGGGCCTGCTCGGCCACGACCTCTTTCAGGTCCCGTGCCTCACGGCGAAGACCCTTGACCTCATTGGACGTTGCCTCACGGGCCGTATCCCCCGCCAGGCGCTTCTTCCCGGCTTCGAGGAACTCCTTCGACCAGCTATAATACAGGCTCTGAGCGATACCCTCGCGGCGGCACAGCTCGGCAATACTGTCCTCGCCTTTCAGGCCGTCCAGCACGATCCGGATCTTCTCTTCCGCTGAATACTGTTTGCGTGTGGCACGACGGATGTCTTTGACAACCTTCTCGCCGTGGCTCGCCTTGGTTCCGGGTTTCTGTTTCATCTCCACTCCTTGGTGGTTACGATGTGCCAGAAACCCTCCCTTATCAAATCGCCCTAAACTGTCCCATTGGTGCTGACGTCAGACACTCCAGCCGGGGACGCGGCAACCGCCCGGGCCGTTACTCCAGCCCCCGTCTGACGGTGTGATCCTGCAGCTTCTCCAACATCTCATACGGGCTGACGGTGCCACGAATGGTTTTGGTCGCAACATGCGTATAGCGCGCCGTCGTGCTGAGCTTAGAATGACCCAGAAGCACTTGGATCACCCGGACATCCGTTCCGGCCTCTAGGAGATGTGTTGCAAAGCTATGGCGCAGGGTGTGCAGCGTGGCGGGCTTATTGATCCCGGCCATATGCTTGGCGGATGTGAACGCGCGGTTCAGCTGTCGCGGCGACAGAGCCATGATCTTGGGTTTGCCCGGAAACAGCCATCCTTCAGGCCGCGCCTCGCGCCAATAATCTCGCAGAAGGTCCAGCAAGGCGGGCGACAACATGGCCTTGCGGTCCTTGTCATTCTTGCCCTCGTCGACATGGATCAGCATCCGGTCGCTGTCGATATCCGAGACCTTGAGATTGCAAACCTCGGATGCGCGCAAACCAGCGCCATAGCTGATCCCCAGAGCCGCGCGATACTTCAGGCCTGGCCCCGGTACCGCCGCCAAAAGATCGCCAACCTCTTCGACACTCAGTACGACGGGCAGCTTCTTCGCCTTGCGTCGGAACTGCATGTAGCGCTTCATCTCCTCACGCCCGCAGGTCATGCCAAAGAAGAACCGCAGCGACACGATCCGCGCATTGAACACGCCGGTCGAGACCCCGCTGTCGGTCATGTGAAGCTGATAGGCGCGCAGCTCGTC
>JABDPP010000270.1 GCA_013042765.1 Litoreibacter sp. | reverse complement strand
GACGATAATCTCGGCGATATAGGTCAGGATCTTTGTGGCCCAGTCGCGGCGTTTCGAGAAATCGAACAGCTCGGGCGTCTCGTCGATGAACTTGGTCGTGTATTCGTTGTTCAGGAAGGTCGGATGTTTTAGCAGATTCTCGACAAAGGCGATATTGGTGCTGACCCCGCGGATGCGGAACTCGCGCAGGGCGCGGTCCATCCGTGCAATAGCGGCTTCGGGCGTCGGAGCCCAGGCTGTGACCTTTTCCAGAAGCGAGTCGTAATATCGGGTAATCACCGCGCCTGAATAGGCGGTACCGCCATCAAGCCGGATGCCCATGCCGGTCGCACCGCGATAGGCGGTGATGCGGCCATAATCAGGGATAAAGTTGTTTTGCGGATCTTCGGTCGTCACGCGGCATTGCACGGCATGCCCGTCGAGTTTGACGTCATATTGTGAGGCGCAGCCGGTGGCCTCGATCAGGCTCTTGCCTTCCGAGATCAGGATTTGTGCGCGCACGATATCAATGCCTGTTACCTCTTCGGTGACCGTATGCTCGACCTGTACGCGGGGGTTTACCTCGATGAAGTAGAAATCACCGGTCTCCATATCCATCAGGAACTCGACGGTACCGGCGCATTGGTAATTCACATGTTCGCAAATCTTCTTGCCCAAGGCACAGATCTGTTCACGCTGTGTTGCGGAAAGGTAGGGCGCCGGTGCGCGTTCCACGACCTTCTGGTTGCGGCGCTGGACCGAGCAGTCGCGCTCGTAAAGGTGGTAGATATTGCCGTGGTGGTCGCCAAGGATCTGAACCTCCACATGACGCGCGCGCTGGATCATCTTCTCCAGGTAGCCCTCGCCGTTGCCAAAGGCGGCTTCCGCCTCACGTCGGCCTTCGAGGATCTTCTCCTCCAGCTCGTCCTCGCTGAAAATCGGGCGCATGCCGCGGCCACCGCCACCCCAGCTGGCCTTCAGCATGAAGGGGTAGCCTATTTCCTTCGCCTCCTTGCGGATCGCGTCCATATCGTCGCCCAGCACCTCTGTCGCGGGGATAACCGGGACACCGGCCTCAATCGCGACTTTCCGGGCTGAGGCCTTGTCGCCCAGCTTGCGCATGGTCTCGGCCTTGGGGCCGATGAAGGTGACCCCGGCCTCCGAGCAGGCATCCACGAATTCAGGGTTTTCCGACAGCAGGCCGTAGCCCGGGTGGATCGCATCGGCACCGCACATCAGCGCGACACGAATGATTTCCTCGATATTCAGATAGGCCGCCACGGGACCGAGGCCTTCGCCGATTCTGTAGGCCTCATCCGCCTTGAATCGGTGCAGGCTCAGTTTGTCCTCTTCGGCGTAGATCGCTACGGTGCGCTTGCCCATCTCATTGGCAGCCCGCATCACGCGGATGGCAATCTCGCCACGGTTTGCAATCAGGATTTTCTTGAACTCGCCCATGGGGTCGCCTCGGAGCTTTGCAGTTGCAGCATTTCTAGGCGTTCAGTAACCTCGGGTCTACTGTCAACTTCCCGTGATGGCCAATTTTTCTGACAGCTTGGAGAGTTCTTTTGCGCCGATCTGGCCCATGTTTGCCGCCAGATCTTTTGCCAGAATATCCGCCAAATGCTCCGGCCCCTTGTCGCCCAAGGCACCCAGGGCATAGTGCCATGCGCGGCCCAGCATGACGAAATCAGCACCCAGGGCGAGTGCCCGCAGGATGTCCAGCCCGCCTTCGATACCGCTGTCGAAGATCACTGGCAGTGATGTGGCGGCGCGGACCCCGGGCAGGCACTCGATCGAGGAAAGCGATCCGTCGAACTGGCGGCCGGCATGGTTTGTCACCCAGATCGCGTCTATGCCTTCCTGCTCCAGCCGTTTTGCATCCTCGGGATTGGTGACGCCTTTGACGACGAAAGGTCCGTCCCACGCCTCGCGCAACCACGACACATAGTCCCAATCGGGCGAGGTGCGCAGCAAGTAGCCCACATGTTCATTGGACGGCAATTGCGAGGCAGCATCCGCATAGCAATCCATCAGTCGCATCCGCGGCATCCCTGTCTGGCGGATTCCGTTCAGCCAGACCGGACACATCGCCGCCTGCAGGGCCAGCCGGCCTGTCAGGCGGGGCGGTTGTGTCAGGCCGCCGCGGATCTGGCGCTCACGGCGGGAGGCCACGGGCACGTCAACTGTCAGGATCAGCGTGTGAAAGCCCGAATTGCGGGCACGGTCGAGCATGTCCTTGCGGATCTCCGGATCGCGCGGCGGATACATCTGGAACCAGCCCTGTTCGCCGACCAAAGGCCCCACATCATCCGGAAGCTGCGTGGCCACGGTCGACAAGCCGTAAGGGATCCCCAGTTTCGCGGCGGTCTTTGCCAGCGTCTTTTCGGCGCCGGGCCAGATCAGGCCGGACATGCCCACGGGCGAAATACCGAAGGGGAGTGGATAGTCGCGTCCTAAGAGGCGGACACTCATATCCGGTGTGAACTCGCCATGCAAAATGGAGGTGCGCAGCAGAACTTCGTCCAGTTTCGTGCGGTTGCGGGCCTGCGTGGCCTCGACGCCGGTGGCGCTGTCGAGATACTCCCAGACGAAATGCGGGATCCGGCGGCGCGCGGCGCGCTTGAGGTCGGAAATGGCGGGGAAATTCGCGTGTAGATCCATGTTTCCCTTGTCATTCCAAAAGCTTGGGAAGTCCAGAAAAAGCTGCGGAACGAAATGAGAACAAGTCTTTAACTTGATCGGCTGTCAGGCTATCTTGGCCGGTATGAGCAGTTTTGACGATGCAGACGCTTTCGAGGCGGCGAGCGTGCCGCTGTCGCAGCGAGCCGTGGCGGCCCGTGGCGCGCCCTATCTCGATGATTTGAACCCGGCACAGCGCGAAGCGGTGGAGACCCTTGATGGGCCTGTACTGATGCTTGCCGGAGCCGGGACGGGCAAGACCAAGGCGCTCACCACACGCATCGCGCATCTTCTGACGACAGGCCGCGCCCGCCCCAATGA
>JABDPP010000267.1 GCA_013042765.1 Litoreibacter sp. | reverse complement strand
TCTCTGACGGGGCAGGTCGACCGGAATCGAGTAGGACGCCCGGGTATAGACGATCAGGACATCAATATCCTCAGGCACATCAAGGCCAATGGAGAGCTCAACACCATCGAGGATATGCGCGTTTCCCGAGTTCTGTTTGAAGAACAGGAAAGGAAAGATATTCGAAAATACATGCGCACGGATCAGGTCTTTGGCCATCGTCTCTCTCTTTCCGCGCGGGCCGGCCGTTCCGGGCAACCGCAGTCTTGCCGCTCAATAGCGGTCCCGGCCGGAGAGGTCCAGTTTCGAACTCTTTCCGGTTAGGCCCGTGGGACGCTTGCGCCGGCGCACCGCCAATGCCACTGTTGCGCTGAAACCCAAGGGAGGCCGCAATGTCCAACGCAAAGAATTTCTACATCGACGGCCAGTGGGTCACCCCCGAAGATGGTTGCGATTTTGACGTGACAAACCCCTCCACCGAGGAGGTTTGCGCAGCGATCTCGCTGGGTGGGCAGGCCGACACCGACAAGGCTGTTGCCGCCGCCCGCGCCGCCTTTGGCGAGTGGGCCTTCAGTGCCCGGTCCGAGCGCATGGCCCTACTTCAGAAGCTGCTCGAGATCTACAAGGCCCGCGCCGAAGAAATGGCGCAGGCGATCAGCCTTGAAATGGGCGCACCGCAGGATCTGGCCCGCGCCCAGCAAGTCGGGGCCGGCAGTTGGCACATGGAAGGGTTCTTAAAGGCGCTCGACACGTTCGAATTCGAACGCAATTTCACGGCCACCGAAAAGACCCTCTACGAGCCGATCGGTGTCTGCGCGCTGATCACCCCGTGGAACTGGCCGATGAACCAGATCGTACTGAAGGTGATCCCGGCGCTGGCCACCGGCTGCACCATGGTTCTGAAACCCTCCGAGGTGGCACCGCTTTCGGGGCTGCTCTTCGCCGAATTCATCGATGAGGCGGGATTCCCGAAGGGCGTCTTCAACCTCGTCAATGGCGATGGGCCGGGAGTAGGCTCGCAGCTCTCCTGCCACCCCGATGTCGACATGGTCAGCTTCACCGGATCCTCACGCGCCGGCAAGCTGATCACCAAGGCGGCCGCCGACACACTAAAACGCGTCAGTCTGGAACTGGGTGGCAAGGGTGCCAATATCATCTTCGCGGACGCTGACGAGAAGGCCGTGAAAAACGGCGTGATCCGCTGCTTCCGCAATACCGGCCAGTCCTGCAACGCACCCACAAGGATGCTGGTGGAGCGCTCACGCTATGATACAGCCGTGGCTGAGGCTACCGCCATGGCAGAGGCCACTGTGGTAGGGCCGGCCTCAGAGGAAGGTCGCCATATCGGGCCTCTGGTCAGCGCGGCTCAGTTCGAGAAAGTGCAGGGGCTGATCGAACAGGGTATCGCGGAAGGCGCACGGCTGGTCGCTGGCGGGCCCGGTCGCCCCGACGGGCTGAACCGGGGCTATTACACGCGCCCCACGGTCTTTGCCGACGTGACCCCCGACATGACGATCTATAACGAGGAAATCTTTGGCCCGGTCCTGTCGATCATGCCATTCGAGACCGAAGAAGACGCGATCCGGATCGCCAACGACACACCTTACGGGCTGACCAACTACATCCAGTGCGGCGATGACGAGAAACGCCGCCGGGTGGCGCGTCACCTGCGCTCGGGCATGGTGGAAACGAACGGGATGGGCTTTGCTCAGGGATCACCCTTCGGCGGCTACAAACAGTCGGGCAACGGCCGCGAAGGCGGTGTCTTCGGGCTGGAGGAGTTTTGCGAGGTCAAGGCCGTCTCCGGCTGGTCGGCAAAGCGTTAACCCGGTCTCAGAACGGGCATTTGGCGCGGAACTCCATGCCCCTCCCACCATCGGGATGGCGCAACCGCAGGCTTTCGGCATGCAGCATCATTCGCGGCGCATCCAGTGCCGCGCCGCTGGCGTAAAACGGATCGCCAAGGATCGGGTGCCCCAGTTCTTTCATGTGAACCCGGAGCTGATGCGACCGCCCGGTTTTCGGCATCAGCCGGACCCGCGTCGTCTCATCCTCGTAGCGTTGCACACGATACTCGGTAATCGCCTCCTTACCAGTCTCGTAATTGACATGCTGAAGCGGCCGGTTCGGCCAGTCGACGATCAGGGGCAGATTAATCACGCCTTCCTTCTCGGCCACATGACCCCAGACACGGGCCACGTAGATCTTGCGCGTCTGGCGCTTCTCGAACTGCAATCCCAGATGGCGCTGCGCAGCCCGCGTCAGGGCAAAGACCATAACCCCCGACGTATCGCGGTCGAGCCGGTGGATCAGCAAAGCTTCGGGAAACACCGCCTGCACCCGCGAGATCAGACAATCGGCCAGATGCGCGCCCTTGCCCGGCACCGATAAAAGTCCGGCAGGTTTGTCGACGGCAAGGATTTGCGCATCGTCATGCAGGATTACAAGCGGGTCCTGAGGTGGGGCGTAAACATCATTCATTTCTCCCCAAATATCCCCGCCGGAGGCGGAAAGTCCATCGCGCAACGCCCGATCAGACCTTCACGCGATCCGACTTCGGATCGTACATCGGCCTGAGGGAGGCCTCAGCCGCACAACGGGTCCCCGCCACATCGATCTCGTAGCTTGAGGCGAGCACCTGCTCAGCGGTTTCACCGGCACAAGGCACATAGCCCATGCCCATCGCCGCACCCAGGTGATGACCGTAGGAGCCCGACGACAGGTAGCCCACGATCTCCCCGTCGCGCAGAACCGGTTCGTTGTGATAGAGCAGCGGTTCGCTGTCACGCAGCTTGAACTGCAACATGCGCGCCGCGAGTCCGGTCTCTTTCTTTCGCAGAACAGCATCGCGTCCGATAAATTCAGGCTTGCCGGTCTTCACGGCAAAGCCGAGCCCGGCCTCCAGAACATGATCTTCAGCCGTGATGTCATGGCCGAAATGACGAAAGCCCTTCTCGATCCGGCAGCTGTCCATCATATGCATGCCACAAAGCTTCAGATCCAGATCACGGCCGGCCTCTCGCAATGTCTCGAATGCATGGGCAGCCATGTCGGTGGAGACGTAGATCTCCCAGCCCAGCTCGCCAACATAAGTAACGCGATGCACCCGCGCGAGGCCCATGCCCAGCTCGATCGCCTGTGCGGTGCCGAACGGGTTGGTTGCGTTGGAGAAATCCGCGGGCGAGACCTTTTCCATCAACTCCCGCGCTTTTGGACCCATTACTGCCAGCACGCCCTCGGCGGCGGTCACATCCGTGATCACTACGTTGAAATCGCCCTGATGCCGACGCATCCATGTCTCGTCGGCCAGCCGGGTCGCCGCCGGTGTGACCACGAGATAGGCGGTCTCGGACAGGCGGGTGACGGTGACATCCGCCTCGATCCCGCCGCGCGAATTCAGGAACTGGGTGTAGACGATCTTGCCCACGGGCACCGACAGATCGGCGCCGCAGACATGGTTCAGAAACGCCTCGGCATCGCGCCCTTCCACGCGGAGCTTGCCGAAGGAAGACATGTCATACATGCCCAGCCCCTCGCGCACCGCGCGGTGTTCCTCGGCCCAGCTCTCGAACCAGTTCTGGCGCCCCCAGCTATACTGATACTCCCGCTCCTGCGATCCGCGCGCAAACCAGTTGGCCCGTTCCCAGCCAGCAAGCTCCCCGAAGACCGCGCCCTCGGCTTCGAGATGTGCGTGAAACGGGGTGCGCCGCACACCGCGCGCCGTGGCTTTCTGGCGGAACGGGTAATGGTCTGCGTAAAGTAGGCCCAGCGTCTCTTTCGAGCGCTCGAACAGGTAGGTCTTGTTGCCCTGGAATGGCTGCATCCGGGAGATGTCCACATCGCCCAGATCAAACGGCTTTTGCCCGTCTTGCATCCATTGCGCCAGCGCTTGGCCGGCCCCGCCGGCGGATTGGATCCCGATCGAGTTAAAGCCTGCGGCAACCCAGACATTGTCCATCTCGGGCGCGAGACCAAGGTGATAGGCATCGTCGGGCGTGAAACTTTCGGGACCGTTGAAAAAGGTGTGAATGCCTGCCTCGGCCAGCATCGGCATCCGGTTGACGGCATGTTCGAGGATCGGTTCGAAATGGTCGAAATCCTCTGGCAGCTGGTCGAACTCGAAATCAGCGGGGATCCCCTCCATCGCCCACGGCTTGGCATTGGGCTCGAACGCGCCGAGCAGCATCTTGCCCGCTTCCTCCTTGTAGTAAGCGCATTCGTCGGGCACCCGCAGAACCGGCATCTGGCTCAGGCCCGCGATGGCCTCGGTCACGATATAGAAATGTTCGCAGGCATGGAGCGGCACGTTGACCCCCAGCATGCGGCCAACCTCATGGCCCCAC
>JABDPP010000264.1 GCA_013042765.1 Litoreibacter sp. | reverse complement strand
CCTTGAAACCGTACCCGGCCTCTACCCGGAGGTACGCCCCGGTGCGCGCTATTTCCACTCACTGCGCCTGCTACAGCGGGTCAAGGAACTGGACCCCTCGATGTTTACCAAATCCGGCATCATGGTGGGGCTCGGCGAGGACCGCCAATCGGTCATCCAGGTGATGGAGGATATGCGCGCGGCTGATATCGATTTCCTGACCATCGGCCAGTATCTTCAGCCCACGCCCAAACACCACCACGTCGACCGTTTCGTGACCCCGGATGAATTCAAGAGCTACGAGCAGGCCGCCTATGGCAAAGGGTTCCTGATGGTCTCCGCCACGCCGCTGACGCGCTCGAGCTACCATGCCGGTGATGATTTCGCCCGGCTGCGCGCCGCAAGGCTCGAAAAGCTGGGGCAGGGCTGACCCGCCAATCGCTGAGTCTCAGTTCTGCCGCGTGCCGGGCAGACAGTTCGGGTAGCCGAACCCCCAACGCCAGGGCAGGCCGCTGCAAGGCCCGCCGCCAATCCGGACCGCCGAATAGATCATGTCGCCGATCAGAATGTAGGCCTGTGTGATACCCAGCGTGGGAAGATTCGGATCTCCCGGCGTCTCGGCCGCAATCCGCGCGCCGGTCTCGACGATACACTGGCGCAGCGCCCAGTCGGCGGTGGAGCGGGCGGTGAAACTCGCCTCCGGATCGCGCGCATCACCTGCCAAATGATAAGCGCGGTCATGGGCGATACAGCATTTCTCCCAGGGCGGGGTCTGTCCGATCTGGCTTTGCAGAACCGGCAGGCTGGCCGACATGTCACGCCAGATCACCGACATGCCACCACTGCAACCGTCGGTCTCGAAGGGGTCAGGTTCTGACGCCGGCGCTGTCTTGAGCGTGATCAGCCGCTCATGGGCCCACATCTCCGCGGCGCGGTCGAGCTCCGTCGGGGTCGGGCGGATTCCGAAATTCAACGCGTGACGGGCGAAAAACAGCGATCCGATCGCAAGGATCAGCAAGAGGATGATGAGAGCCGGTCTGCGCTTCACGGCAACGGACCCATGTGCTCAGCCGCGCCGGGCCGCGCGCCCTCCGCGTCGCTTTTTCAGCAGGTCCGCGCGTGCCGGCAGTTCTTCGAGAAGCGCGGCCCGCTCCGCATTGCCCATCCGCGACCAGGCGCCGATCTCGTCAATGGTGCGCAGACATCCGGTGCAGATCCGTTCAGCGGGGTGCACGACACAGATCTTCACGCAGGGGCTTTGCACCTCCTCGCGTGTCCAGATCGCGTCATCGCCGCCTGTTGCTCCGAAATCATCCATTCTCATGCCTGCCTGATATGCTTCATACGGTCTAGCGCCCCTTGCAGGATATAACCAGCGGCAACGTGATCGATAACCTCGGCGCGACGTTTTCGTGTCGTATCCGCCTCAAGAAGCGCCCGTTCTGCCGCCACGGTGGACAGTCTTTCATCCCAGAAAGTGATCGGAACCTCGGTCAGCCGCGCAAGATTGCGGGCAAAAGCCCGGGTCGACTGGGCACGCGGCCCCTCGCTGCCATCCATATTGCGGGGCAGCCCCAGGACCACTCCGCCGATCTCGCGTGCGGCCATGATTTCAAGCAGGGCAGCCGCATCGACACCGAATTTCTTGCGCCGGATCGTCTCGAGCGGGCTGGCGACCGACAAAAGCCTATCGGAGACGGCCACGCCGATCGTGGCGGTGCCCAGATCCAGACCCACGAGCGCGTGGCCCGGGGCCAACGCCCCGGCAAAAGCCTCGATATCCTCGTAAATCTCGCCCAAGCTTCGGCCCTTTCACTTTTCTGACAAATATCCTCGCCGAAGGCGAAAAGTCCATGATCCCGATGACGTTTTGCATCCGGTGACACCGGGAATCCCGCCGGCAGACACAGCCCATGTCGCAACGCCGCCAAGATATGTCGTGCTGAGTGGCTCGCATTCTGCCTGCCTGACGCAAAAAGAAGAGAGATCGATCCGCCGGGACAGTTCCATGAAACGCTATTCTGCCTTTGCCATCGCCCGCGAAGCCTCCCGCTATCACACGGGTTGGGAACGGGCATGGCGCGCGCCAGAGCCGAAGAAGAAATATGACGTCGTCATCATCGGGGCGGGTGGCCACGGGCTGGCCACAGCCTTCCACCTCGGTCGCAATCACGGCATCCGCAATGTCGCGATCATCGAGAAGGGCTGGCTGGGCGGCGGCAATACCGGGCGTAACACGACGATTATCCGCTCGAATTATCTGCAGGATCCCTCTGCGGCGATCTACGAGAAATCCCGCAGCCTTTACGAGACGCTCTCCCAGGACATCAATTACAACGTGATGTTCAGCCCGCGTGGCGTGATGATGCTGGCCCAGACCCAGCACGAGATCCGCGGCTACCTGCGCACAGCTCATGCCAACGCCCTGCAAGGGGTGAAGACCGAGTTCATCGGCCCGCGCAGGGTCAAGGAGCTGTGCCCGATCATGAACATAGACGGGCCGCGTTACCCGGTGCTGGGCGCGCTCTGGCAGGCACGCGGCGGCACAGCGCGCCACGACGCGGTAGCGTGGGGCTATGCGCGGGCCTGTTCGGACATGGGTATGGACATCCTGCAACAGACCGAGGTGACGGCGATCCGGCGGGAAGGCGGCAAAGTTGCCTGCGTGACCACCACCCGCGGCGAGATCGACTGCGACAAGCTCGGCATCGTGGTGGCGGGCCATTCCGGCGTTCTGGCCGAAATGGCGGGCTTCCGGCTGCCGATCGAATCCGTGGCGCTTCAAGCGCTGGTCTCCGAGCCGATCAAGCCCTGCATGGACGTGGTCGTGATGGCCAATACCGTGCATGGCTACATGTCCCAGTCCGACAAGGGCGAGATGGTCATCGGCGGCGGCACGGACGGGTATAACAACTACACCCAGCGCGGCTCTTTCCAGCATATCGAGGAACCCGTGCGGGCACTGGTCGAAACCTTCCCGATCATCAGCCGCCTGAAGATGCTGCGCCAGTGGGGTGGCATCGTGGATGTCACCGGAGATCGTTCTCCGATCCTGTCGAAAACCCCGCTGGAAAACTGCTTCATCAATTGCGGCTGGGGCACCGGCGGGTTCAAGGCGATCCCCGGTTCCGGCTGGGGTATGGCGGAGCTGATGGCCAACGGGCACAGCCCGCTGACCGAGGCGTTCGGCCTGGACCGGTTCCGCGAGGGCCGCTTCATCGACGAATCTGTCGCCGCGGGTGTGGCGCATTGATGAGGCACGCGTCAAAATATCGCTCCGTCGTGCCGGAAATTCTTCAAGCGAGTGGCGGCAATCCGCGCGGTGGGGCGGGTGTTCCGGCCATCTCCCGCCGAAAGCCTGCCATCCGCCTTTGCGCTCTTGAGGACGCGCCGGGTGTTGGTCTGAGTAGCCCCACGAAGACGGAGGTTACTACATGGCAGACTACTCAAGCGCAGACGACAGCCTCGCAACGAAGGGGCTGCTGCTGGCACTTGTTCTTCTGGGGCTCTTCGTCCTCATTCTGGCCTTTCTTGGCGGCGGCAACGAAACGCCGGGTGCCATCGGAGGCAACGTCGAGGCGGCAGGTGAACTCACGCCTGCAGTTGACTTGGCACCCCAGACGGGCACGCAACCCGAGAACTGACAACCAAAGCGCGGGCGCGTCCCGCACCGAATATTCATGCAATGGCAGTCGTGGTCTCACGGCTGCCATTTTGCGTGCCGCCGAGATGCCCCGCGCTTCCATCTTTCATGTTGAGGTGTCCCCATGCTGATCCTGCAGTGTCCCTGTTGCGGCGTTGAGGCCGAAGAGACCGAGTTCGCCGGCGGCGGTCAGGCGCATCTGACGCGCGAGACCGTGGGCGCCTCGGAGGAGAATTTCGAGGCCTATCTGTTCATGCGCGAAAATCCCAAGGGCGTGCATTTCGAGCGCTGGCGCCACGCCAATGGCTGCGGCAAGTGGTTTCATGCTGCCCGCTGCACCGTGACGCTGGAGGTCTTCGGCACCTATTCCGCGCAGACCACGCGCCCGCCCAACGAGATTTGCGACAAGATCACGGCCCGGCGTCCGGGCTGGTCGCTCAAAGACTGGGGATCGGGGAAATTCGCATGATCCGCACTGGTTTCAGACAATCGCCCGCAGCCGCAGTGCCGGGCACACCGCAGACAGGGATCCGCCCATGAGCACCCGGCTTTCCAGCGCTGGCCGTCTTCTGAACCGCGAGGCGGCGGTGAAGTTCAATTTTAACGGTAAGTACCTGCAAGGCTACGAGGGCGATACACTGGCCTCGGCACTTCTGGCCAATGACCAGATGCTGATGGGCCGTTCCTTCAAGTATCACCGGCCCCGCGGAGTGGTGGCCTCGGGGGCGGAGGAGCCGAACGGTCTGGTCAATCTGGGCCAAGGGGCGCGGTTTGAGCCCAATGCGCGGGTGACGACAACCGAGCTCTTCGAGGGGCTCGTCGCGGAATCGCAAAACCACTGGCCCAGCCTGGAATTCGATATCGGGGTGGTGAACAACTACGCTGCGCGGCTCTTGCCGGCGGGGTTCTACTACAAGACGTTCATCCATCCGCGCGCAGCCTGGAAGCATGTCTTCGAGCCGGTGATCCGCAAATCTGCGGGACTGGGGCGCGCGCCAAAAAGCCGGGACGCCGATCGTTACGAGCATTTCTACGCCTTTGTCGATGTCCTGATCATCGGCGGCGGAATTGCCGGTTTGCAGGCCGCGCGGGCCGCAGGCGCTGCGGGCGTGAAGGTGCTGTTGATCGAGCAGACCCCCCATTGGGGCGGGCGCGCACCGGTTGACGGGGCCGAGATTGCCGGAAAGCCAGCCGGTGACTGGATCCGCGACACGCTGAAGGCGCTCGGCAAGATGCCCAATGTGCAGATCCGCACCCGGATGATGGGTGCGGGGATCTACGATCACGGCTACGCGCTGGCCTATGAGCGGCTGTCCGATCACGCGCCTGACAATGACCTGCCGCGCCATAGGCTCTGGCGGATCCGGGCCGGCCAGATCATCACAACGACCGGCGCGATCGAGCGACCTTTGTCCTTTGCGGGCAACGATATTCCGGGCGTCATGCTGGCCTCGGCGGTGCGCGATTACGTGGTCAACTACGCGGTCAGCCCCGGCGATCGGACCGTGGTGGTAACCAATAATGACGACGCCTACCGCACGGCGCTGGTACTCAAGGAAGCCGGGCTCGAAGTGCCGATGATCGTGGATGCGCGCCCGGACGGCGGTGGGGCGTTGGCCGAACAGGCGAAAGCTCTTGGCATCCGGGTCGAGACCGGCACGGCCATTGCAAAGGTCAATGGCGGAAAGCGGGTGACGGCCGTTGAAATCTGCCCGCAGGCCGGCGAAGGCAAATCGATGACGCTGGTGCCCTGCGATGCGGTTGCCATGTCGGGCGGCTGGTCTCCGGTGGTGCACCTGTGGTCGCATTGCGGTGGCAAACTGATCTGGGACGCGGACCACGCCCATTTCCGTCCCGACCCCGACCGCCCGCCTTTGGGTGCGGACGGGCAGGGATTTGTCTCCGTGGCAGGTTTTGCCAATGGTGCCATGGGTTTCGGAGATGCGTTGCGCGACGCCGATGACGCCGGCAAGGCGGCGGCAAAAGCCACTGGTGGCACACCGAAACGAAGCGCCGCGCCCAAGGCCGTGGATGTTGAGATGGCCCCGATGGCCCCGGTCTGGAAAATGCCGCAGGGCGCGGGCTACAAGTTGCGCTCCAAGATGTGGCTGGATTTCCAGAACGACGTGAAGGTCTCGGACGTCCAGCTCGCCGCGCAGGAAGGCTTCGAGAGCGTCGAGCACACCAAGCGCTACACCACGTTGGGTATGGCGACCGATCAGGGTAAGCTGAGCAATATCAACGGATTGGCGGTTCTGGCGGACAGCCTGAACGCGGAAATCCCGCAGGTCGGCACCACCACGTTCCGCCCGCCTTACACGCCGATTTCCATGGGCGCGATCGGGGGCGAGGCGCGGGGCGAAATTTTCCAGCCGCTGCGCCGCACACCGACCCATGACTGGGCGGAAGAACACGGCGTTTACTGGGAGCCCGTGGGCCATTGGCGCCGCGCCTATTGCTACAACCACAAGGGCGAAAGCGTTGAAGACGCGGTCCAGCGCGAAGTGCGTGCGACCCGCGCCAGTCTCGGGCTGCTTGATGCCTCCACGTTGGGCAAGATCATCGTCAAGGGCCCGGATGCGGGCCGCTTCCTCGACATGATCTACACCAACATGATGTCGACCCTGAAACCGGGGCGGTGCCGTTACGGGCTGATGTGCACTGAGAACGGCTTCCTGACCGATGACGGCGTGGTCGCGCGCCTCGATGAGGACACATGGCTTTGTCACACCACCACCGGCGGAGCCGACCGGATACACGCACATATGGAGGAATGGCTGCAGACCGAATGGTGGGACTGGAAGGTCTACACCGCCAACCTGACCGAGCAATATGCCCAGTTTGCCGTGGTTGGCCCAAATGCCCGCAAGCTGCTGGAGAAGCTCGGCGGCATGGATGTCTCGAAAGAGGCGTTGCCCTTCATGGCCTGGGCCGATGGTAAGATCGGCGGCTTCGACACACGCGTCTTCCGGATCAGTTTCTCGGGTGAGCTGAGCTACGAGATCGCCGTGCCTGCCAGTCAGGGCCGCGCCTTCTGGGATACGCTGCTGGACGCGGGCGAGGAATGGGACATCACGCCCTACGGCACCGAAGCGCTGCATGTCATGCGCGCCGAGAAGGGCTTTATTATGATCGGGGACGAGACCGACGGGACGGTTATTCCACAGGATCTGGGCCTCGACTGGGCTCTGTCGAAGAAGAAGGATGACTATCTCGGCAAACGCGCGCAGGAACGCAGCCACATGGCCGATCCGGAGCGCTGGAAACTGGTCGGTCTGGAGACGCTGGACGGCTCGGTTTTGCCTGACGGGGCCTATGCGGTTGTCGAGGGTGACAATGAAAACGGTCAACGCAAGACCGAGGGGCGGGTGACCTCGACCTATCATTCACCGACGCTCAATCACGGGATCGCCATGGGACTGGTGCTCCATGGGCCTGACCGGATGGGCGCGGTGCTCGATTTCCCGAAAGTCGACGGCACCATCGTGAAAGCGAAAATTGTCAGCCCGGTCTTTTATGATCCGGACGGGGAGAAACAGAATGTCTGATGCGATCAGTGCCCTGGATGGCGCCCGGTCCGAAGGGTCCGCCGTGGTCGAAGAGCTTGGCCTGCGTGGCATGATCACCCTGCGCGGTGACTTGTCCTCGAAAACGGTCGCGGCAGCGGTGAAAAACCTGACCGGCCTCAATCTGCCACAGCAACGCATGTGCAACAGCAGGGCGGCCTATGGTGTCGCCTGGATGTCGCCGGACGAGCTTCTTGTGATGATCCCGTATGGGGAGGCCGAAGCGGCCACGGCCAAGATTGCCGGCGCGCTTGCGAAAGAGCACGCGCTCGTGGTCAACGTATCCGATGCGCGGGCGGTCTTCGCGATCCGGGGCGCAGGGGCGCGCGAAGTGCTGGCAAAACTTGCACCGGTTGACCTGTCCAAAGAGCGGTTCGAGCCTGGCCAGTTCCGCCGCACACGGCTCGCACAAGTGCCCGCGGCTTTCTGGTTGCGCGATCCGGACAGGTTTGAGCTGATCTGCTTCCGCTCGGTCGCGCAGTACGTGTTCGATCTTCTGAAAACCTCGGCCGCACCGGGAGCCGAGGTCGGGTTTCTCTGACAGCTTGCCTCAGCCGGTCGCAGGCGTGTAGCTCGCAGTAGCCTTTTGCGCTGATTTCATCGCTGCCATGGCCTCGCCTGAGGTCATCAGCTTGGTGGTGGCCCCGCCTGAAAACGCGCCCGAGGCCGCTACTGTCAGAGCGCAGGCCGCCATCGCCTCATCATCGGGCGCCTCGATGATGGCCATAACGTCATCGGCCCCGAAACAGAAGAACAGGTTGTGCAATTTGCCGCCCAACGCTTCGATCAGCGGGCGTGCCGCCGCCTCGCGATCCTGTGGATTGTTGACCATAGCCTTGATGGCTTCAGTCGTGTAGCGGGCTTGGAATAGGTAAAAAGGCATTGCGGATATCTCCTGTCTAAAGATGTTCGTTATCGGGGGTACAGGTCCAATTGTTTCCAATTTGGACACAATAATCCTACCACAGAATGGATTATCCGTCGCCCAGAAGGCGTTTCGCGGCTTTCATTTCTCCCTAAATATCCCCGCCGGAGGCGCCCCTGACCCGTCTTTTGCACAGCGCTCGCCCGCGATGTGCAGGATTTGAAGGTCCAGATTGAGACTTGACCTCGGACGCCATCGCGCTCAGTAGACAGGCAGGATTTTAACGCTGACCAAGGGGGCCCAGACAATGGCTTTTGAACTTCCCGATCTTCCTTACGCCCATGACGCTCTCGCCGAGAACGGCATGTCGAAAGAGACGCTCGAGTATCACCACGACCTACACCACAACGCCTATGTAACCAATGGCAACGCGGCCATTGCAGGCACCGAGTGGGATGGCAAGAGCCTCGAAGAGATCATCGTTGGCACCTATGACGCCGGCGCAGTGGCTCAGAATGGCATCTTCAACAACATCAGCCAGCTGTGGAACCACAACCAGTTCTGGGAAATGATGGGCCCGGGCAAATCCGCCATGCCGTCTGAGCTGGAAGCCGCCCTGAATGACAGCTTCGGCTCCGTCGACGAGTTCAAGGCACAGTTTTCTGCCGCAGGCGCTGGCCAGTTCGGCTCCGGCTGGGCTTGGCTCGTCAAGGACAGCGATGGCGGCCTGAAGGTCACCAAGACCGAGAACGGTGTGAACCCGCTCTGCTTCGGCCAGACCGCGCTTCTGGGCTGTGATGTATGGGAGCACTCCTACTACATCGATTTCCGCAACAAGCGTCCGGCCTACCTGACGAACTTTCTGGACAATCTCGTGAACTGGGAAAACGTCGCCTCGCGCATGTAACCCCGTCGAGATTTCGCCGTGCCTCCTGACGGGGTGTGGCCAGTTCTTTTGAACCCCTGCCGGTTTTGCGCTGGCGGGGGTTTCTTTTTGCCGGTGTCCCGCTGCCGGATGCCGGAAAGTTGATTGG
>JABDPP010000261.1 GCA_013042765.1 Litoreibacter sp. | reverse complement strand
GGGCTCGATGTGACCGCCGGTGTATCGATCCATCACCTCACGCTGAACGAGCTCGATGTCGGTGACTACCGGACCTTCTTCAAGGTCAAACCACCGCTACGCTCCGAAGACGATCGCCTCTCCATGGTCGCAGCCGTGGCCGATGGCGTGATAGACGTGATCTGCTCGATGCACACGCCACAGGACGAGGAAAGCAAGCGGCTGCCCTACGAAGAAGCAGCCTCCGGTGCTGTTGCGCTGGAAACGCTGCTTCCGGCAGCGCTGCGCCTCTATCACGCAGACCAGCTGGATCTGCCGACCCTGTTTCGCGCCCTGTCCCTGAACCCCGCACGACGCTTCGGGCTGGAGGGTGGTACCTTGTCGGCCGGTGCGCCTGCTGATCTTGTCCTGTTCGATCCTGACGTGCCCTTCGTGCTGGACCGGTTCGCCCTCCAGTCAAAGTCGAAGAACACACCTTTCGACGGTCAGAAAATGCAGGGCTGCGTGTTGCGGACATTCGTCGGGGGAGAAGAGGTCTTCACCCGATGACACCTGAAATTGTGACCCCGGCGGGCCTGCTGATTGCAGTTGCCGCGCTGTCTTACCTGCTGGGCTCGATCCCGTTCGGGCTGGTGATTGCGAAGCTCTTCGGTCTGGGAAACCTGCGCGAGATCGGCTCGGGCAACATTGGCGCAACCAACGTACTTCGGACCGGATCCAAGCCTGCCGCTGCGGCCACTCTCATTCTGGATTCAGGTAAAGGTGCGATTGCGGTCCTGATGGCGCGGTTTCTGGTTGGGGAGGATGCCGCACAGCTTGCAGGCTTTGCGGCTTTCATTGGCCATATCTTCTCGGTCTGGTTGAAATTTCAGGGCGGCAAGGGGGTCGCCACTTACCTTGGGACCCTGCTTGCCCTGTCCTTTCCGGTCGGCATCGCCGCGTGCCTGACATGGCTGGTGATCGCGCTGTTGTTCCGGATTTCGTCACTGGCAGCCCTCTTTACAGCGGTAATGGTTCCAGCATGGCTCTGGACGTTCGGTCATCCGGAGATGATTGCATTGGCCATCGCCTTGGGTGTTCTGGTCTGGAACCGCCACGGCAGCAACATCCGTAGGATGCTGGAGGGCGCTGAGCCCCGGATCGACCGCAAGAAAGACTGAAAAGCCGCGAGGCCTGTGCAAAATCAGTAGCTGTATTCGCTATAGACCCGGGTCAGGTCGCCATTCCAGTCTCCGTGATAGTGCTCAAGAAGCTCGTCGGCGGGCACTTTTCCGGTCTCGACACTCTCTTTCAGGGCATTGAGGAAATGCGTCTCGTCGGGGACAAGTCCCCCCGCACCGGGCCGCGCGCGGGCCTTGAGGCCCGCATCCGCGATCGACACGACCTCGCGCGCCAGATCATGCATGTGAATTGACCCAACCTTCGCCTCAAGCGCCTGCTCGGAAGCCGCGACGCGCAAAGCCTCACGCGTTTCCGCGTCCCAACCCTTCACAAGATCCCAGGCCGCATCAAGCGCACCCTGATCATAGGTCAAACCGACCCAGAATGCCGGCAACGCACACAACCGACGCCATGGCCCACCATCGGCACCACGCATCTCGATGAATTTCTTGATCCGCGCCTCTGGGAAAATTGTCGTCAGATGATCCGCCCAATCGGACAAAGTCGGGGTCTCTCCGGGCAGGGCCGGCAACTCACCCTTCAGGAAATCGCGGAAGGACTGGCCGAGTGCGTCGATATAGACCCCGTCGCGATAGACAAAATACATCGGCACATCGAGGGCATAGTCGACCCAGGCCTCGAACCCGAAACCTTCATCGAACACGAAAGGCAACATTCCGGTCCGGGCATCGTCTAGCGAACGCCAGACGCGCGACCGCCAACTTTTGTGAGCATTGGGCTTGCCCTCGAAGAACGGGGAATTGGCAAAAAGTGCCGTCGCGACTGGTTGCAGGGCAAGGGCAACGCGCAGCTTCTGGACCATATCCGCCTCTGACGAGAAGTCGAGATTCACCTGAACGGTACAAGTCCGGTACATCATCTGGGTCCCGTGTGTGCCCACGCGGCCCATGTAATCGGTCATCAGCTTGTAACGGCCCTTCGGCATCACTGGCATCTGCTCGTGCGTCCATTCTGGTGCGGCGCCGAGACCGATAAACCTCGCGCCAATCCGATCAGCCACGCTCTGCACCTCTTTCAGGTGCTGATTGACCTCGTCACAGGTCTCGTGGATCGTCTCAAGCGGTGCTCCGGACAGCTCAAGTTGACCCCCCGGCTCCAGCGAGACGTTCGCGCCATCTTTCACCAGACCGATGATATTGCCTGCCTCTTCGAGTGGCGCCCAGCCAAACTCGTCGCGCAAGCCCTCCAGAATCGCCTTGATCGAGCGCGGGCCGTCATAGGGCAGCGGCTTCAGGGTGTCTTTGCAGTAGCCGAACTTCTCGTGCTCGGTTCCGATACGCCAGTCTTCCTTGGGCTTGCAGCCATCCGCCAGATACTCGGCCATTTGCGCGTGGTCGGTGATCGGACCGCCGCCGGACTGGGGAATGGACATGAGGAAGGCTCCGGAGTTTTGGTGTCACTTGTGGCGCGACATGAAAGGAAATGGCCGGGAAGTCAATGTAGGTGGGTCTGCGGTTTTGCCCAGATCACGAAACTCTCGTGCGATCCGGCGCGTATTGCACGGGTCGCCGCATCATAGTCCACGCCCGGCAAGGCTGCGAGCGCATCGTAGATCTGATCCGCGCCCGCCGCGGCGGCAGGGATGCTCAACGACTGGCCGCCATCTTCCTCAAAGAGCCAGACCAGTTGCTTGTGATCATCGCTCAGCATGGTCACGCGGGCCAACATATCGAGCGACACGGCACCGCCTTCATAAGCCCCGAAATAGGAAATCTGGCGCTCATCCACCTCCACAACACCGGGTCCGCCCGAGAAGCCGGAGAATCTAGCCCGACGCCAGGCCGCGAAGGACATGGCAGCGCCCAGCAGGATTAGGCCCGCGCCCGCAGCCTGCATTATCCAGCCGGCACGCGACAGCGTCCAGACGCCCAGCGCCATAATTACTGCGCCTGCGATAACTTCGCTCCAACGTTTCAGCACGGCGATGGCTTCGGGGCGCAGGAACATCAGCGCGGCCCTCCATCCATCGGATCCCATGCGACTGGATCTTCCGTTCGGCGTTCCGGACGAGTGTCGTAGGGCGCGCGCACGAACTTGAACGCAAGGTCACTGAAGTCGCGGATCAGAACCCGCTTGCCGTCCACAATGCGATAGAGCCGGTCCTGCTCAACTTCGATCCCTTCGGGAACGTCGCTCTGACGGAGGTCTTTTCCCGCCAGGATGTCCCGCCGGACCTCCCTCGGCAAAGGCACCCGATCGCCACTGGCGGTGACGAAACCAACCGCGTTATCGGCCGTGACGTCATCGCGGTAGACCCGTTCGAGTCCGCACGCCATCGAGTTCAAACCC
>JABDPP010000253.1 GCA_013042765.1 Litoreibacter sp. | reverse complement strand
ACAGGCCAAATCCGCCCGCGGCAATGAACATGCCGTCATGCAGGAGCCCATCAAGAGCCTCCGCAGCGCTGCCGTATAGTTTTTTCATGGGATCCCCGCTTTTGAGAAGTCACGAGAATTAGTGCCGATCGACCGACCTGAAGTCAACGCGCATTCTGCGGCGCAGAATGTTTCTTGCGGGCTGTCGGTGGGCGCATATCCTGATCGAACGGCGTCAGAAAAAGTGACCGCAGAGATCGGAAATCAGCTCTTCATGCATCGCGGCCAGGCGGGTCGAGGGCTGGCGGGCTGCGAATGTCTCGCCCAACGGATCGGGAGCGGTAATCGCGCTCCCGGATAATTGCTGCAAGACATGATGGCCGCAAAACGGCACGTAGACTTCCGAATACCCGCCCTCGTGAACCAGAACGAGGCGGCCGTCGCAGAGATCCGATGCGGTTTCCATCATCTGCGCGGTCATTGCGCGAAACGTCTCCGCGGTTGCCAGCATGCGGCCCAGCGGATCGACCGCTGCCGCGTCGTAGCCACAGGCGATGATGATCACGTCTGGACGGAACTTCTCGAGCGCCGGGATCACCAGCCGCTCCATCGCGTCGAGATAAAGCGCGTGCCCGCCGCCCGGTGGCAGGGGGATATTCATGTTGGATCCTTCTCCCGCACCGACGCCGGTATCGGAAGCATCGCCGCTATCCAGCGGATAATTGCATTCCTGATGCAGCGAGATCGTGAGCACGTCGTCGCGGTCGTAGAAAATTGCTTCGGTGCCATTGCCGTGATGCACGTCCCAGTCGATAACGGCGACCCGGTCTGTCAACCTCTCTTCCAGCGCCGCCTCGATCGCGATGGCAATATTTGCCAGCAGGCAGAACCCGTTAGGAAAATCCGGCAGGCAATGATGGCCGGGAGGACGCGACAGGGCGTAGGCGTTTTCAGCGCGCCCCTCCAGCACTGAATAGAGCGCGCCTTTTGCAAGACCCGCCGAGAGGCTGGCCAGTTCGAAACCGCCTTGAGCGAAGGGCGTACGCAGACCAAGTTCGCCACCGCCGGCGTCAGACATTCTCTTGAAATTATGAAGAAAACTCTCTGGGTGAACCCGTGCCAGATCCTCCCAACTGGCGCCTTCAGCGCTTTGCGCGTGCAACTCGCCCATTAGCCCTGTGACCTCGATCAGGTTTTTCAGCCTGCGTTTGGTTTCCGGATTCTCCGGCAGGCCGCCAGCTGCAAGAGGCTGGACCAGACCGCCGATTGGCAAGGTGAAGCTGTAATTGCCGCCTGCGTGCCAAAAACAGCGTTCATCATTGAAAAAAGCCGTGCTCATTCTGCGTCTCCCCGCGTCTGCGTGGTCTCGGTTCTCTAGCGTTTGCGGAGCCTGTAAGTTCCTTCCGGCAGGTCTAGCGCCGCTGCCAGGTCTCGGATCTGCGTCATCGAAAGCGTCACCCTTTGGAGCCGATCTGTGACGGGGTCCAATTGCTCAAGGGTCACGCAATCCTCAAAAGCGTTGATCGTGACATCCTCGGTCAGATGGGGGGTGCCTTCATCTACCAGTGTCACAACTGTCGCGTCGAATTCATGCTCAATGGTAAACATGGTGCTGCCCCTTGCTTCTTTCTTCCGAGAAAAGCAGCGATCTGCCGAATTGGCAAACACGAAAGCGCATACCGGCCGCCTTTGGCTTGGCGATCTTGTAAACGGTGATTAGATTAACAGCCAAGTCGCAAAGAGGACGCAAGGAGCATTTTGCATGAGAGGTATTCTGGCGCTGGGAATGATCACGCTACTGGCTGCTTGCGAGGTCACCACGGCACCGCCACCCGCTCAGACCAGACCTGTGGTCGCGACACAGCCGGCATCGCCTCCGGTGTCCCAGGAAGTGGCGTCTCGCAACTTCTCCGTTGTTGTGAGGTCGGTGGAACCCGTTGCGGAACGGGAATGCCGCCGGCGCGCGCCGGATCTCAACTGTGATTTCAAGATCGTGGTCGATCCCAATCCAAAACTACCAGCCAATGCGTTTCAGACGCTGGACAAATCGGGTCGCCCGATCATCGGGTTCACGCAGAAACTGATCGCTGAGGCGCGCAATCGCGACGAACTGGCCTTCGTGATGGGGCATGAGACTGCCCATCACATCGAGCGGCATCTGGTTCGTCAGCAGCAATCTGCGGTGGGCGGCGCGATCCTTGGGGGTATTCTGGCCTCGACTCTGGGTCTCGACGCCAATATCGGGCAGGACATCGGGGGCAATCTGGGCGCGCGGGTATTCTCCAAGGAAAACGAGCTTGAAGCCGATGCGCTTGGGACCGTGATTACCAAAAGAGCGGGGTATAATCCGGTGCGCGGTGCGCAATTCTTCACACGCATTCCCGATCCGGGCGATAGATTCCTGGGGACACATCCGCCCAATGCGGCCCGGATCGAAACGGTCCGGCGGGTAAACGCACAACTCTAGGACTTCTTGAACGGGACGAGACGCGTTCGCCTAGCCTTTCGGCATGTTCAGCGTCACGGTGCGCCCGCCCTTGGTGTAGCGCAGCTGGGCTTCACCGATTGCTGCGACGCGGCCTCCGTCAACGCGATCTCCGACCGAAACCTTCTTGAACTTGCCATTAGGCATCCGCACCAAGGCACGGCGGTTCGAAGGAGTTCCGAATACGCCGACGAGTGCGACGGACCCAAGACTTATCGCGTTATTGTCGGTCGCGGCGCGAGCCACAGATGCGCTGATCGGACCCGACGCGTTTGCACGGCTGTTGCGGGCCACCGCAGGGCCGCGGGCGCGGCTAAGAGCAGCCGTCGACGCAGCGCCAGCCTGGTTCGCGCTCGTGCCATCGGGAGTTCTTGCGGCGCGGGCTGCCAGTCGCTCGATATTGGCGGGGCGGGGGGCCGGCTTCAGGTTGGTCAAGCCGCCAAGCGCGCCGGCCTCTGCGAGCGCGCTGGCAATGGCCGCGTCGCGAGCACGTGCGTT
>JABDPP010000249.1 GCA_013042765.1 Litoreibacter sp. | reverse complement strand
CGTAAACACGACCCTTGCGGCGAACGACCCGGCAATCGCGGTGGCGCGACTTCAAGGAGCGAAGCGAATTCTTGACCTTCATGTCTCTTCTCCTGTTCCAAAGCGCGCGTGCGCCTCTTGAATTCCTGATCCCGGCCAGAAGCCGGGGGCTTGCGATGGTGGGCACTACTGGGATCGAACCAGTGACCCCTTCGATGTCAACGAAGTGCTCTACCGCTGAGCTAAGCGCCCATCTGCACCGATGAAATCCCCCCTTGCCGACACAACACCGGCGCGGAAGAACCACGTTGGTTGGCGCTCTATAGAAGGAGTCGTCGGGTGGTTCAAGGGCTTTTGATCCGCACCTTTTATGTCCTATAACATGTGGCAAGGAGGACCGCATGGTCAAACACGCCTACAACCTCTCCCTGCCGGAGGTCCAGACCACCAGCGTGGTCTTTGCCAGCCCCCATAGCGGGCGGGATTACCCTTGGGCGTTTCTGCGCCACTCCGTGCTGGATGAGCTGACGATCCGCTCTTCCGAAGATGCTTTCATGGACATGCTGATCGGCTCCGCCCCGGACTGTGGCGCGCCGCTGATCTGTGCCCGCATGCCGCGCGCCTATCTCGATCTCAACCGCGCCCCGGATGAGCTTGACCCGGCCATCGTGGAAGGTGTCGGCCGTGCCGGTCAGAACCCGCGCATTGCCTCGGGGCTGGGAGTAATCCCGCGGGTCGTGTCGAACGGGCGGGAGATCTATCGCGGCAAGATGCCTATCGAGGAGGCGCACGGCCGGATCGCGAATTACTGGCGCCCCTACCATGACCAGCTGCAGACGCTGCTCGATGACACGCGGCAGCAATTCGGCGAGGCGGTTCTGCTCGATTGCCACTCGATGCCGCATGACGCCACGGAAGCGATCTCGCGTCCCGGGGCCATTCGCGCTGAAGTGATCCTCGGCGACCGGTTCGGCGCCTCCGCCTCGGGCGATATCGTCGACCGGATTGAAAGTATTTTCCTCGACGCGGGCCTGCGCGTCAGCCGCAACGCGCCGTTTGCCGGCGCCTTTATCACGCAGAACTACGGTCGGCCGTCACGCGGCCAGCACGCCGTCCAGATCGAGATCGACCGCGCCCTCTACATGGACGAGGCGGAGGTCCGGCCGAACGAGAATTTCAGTGATTTCCGCAAGTTGATGGAGGGCGTGATCTCCGAAGTCACGCAAATTGGACGCAAACAAGTTCCGCTTGCCGCGGAATAACTGCGCGTATTTAACAATAGTTGCGCAATAGCTGCGAGGCCGCATGGAAGTGCCGGATTACCAAGTTTTTGAGATGGAGAACCTCGCGCTGCAGCGGGGCATCACCCTGCCGCGCGCCAGACTGGCCTTTAAAACCTATGGCCGCCTCGCCGAGGATAAGTCCAACGTCATCCTCTACCCGACCTCCTATGGTGCGCAGCACCACGATACCGAATGGCTGATCGGGCCTGGCCGGGTGCTTGACCCGCGCGAGTGGTTCATCGTGATCCCCAACATGTTCGGCAATGGCCTGTCGAGTTCTCCCTCGAATCTCGAGCCGCCCTTCGGCACGGACCGGTTTCCGGCGTTCACCCATTGGGACAACATCCACGCCCAACGCCGCCTGCTGGACGAGGTCTTTGGTGTTGAACATCTCGCCCTGATCTACGGCTGGTCGATGGGCGCGCAACAGGCGCTGCACTGGGGCGCGATCTTTCCCGATCAGGTGGCCCGGATCTGCGCCGTTTGCGGCTCGGCGCGGACCTCGATCCACAACAAGGTGTTCCTGCAGGGCGTGCGCGCGGCGGTGACCGGCGATCCGAGCTGGCAGGGCGACCACTTCAGCGCGCACCCGATGCGCGGGCTGCGGGCGATGGGTCGGGTCTATGCGGGTTGGGCGATGTCGCAGGCCTTTTACCGCGAGCGGCTCTACGAGCAGGCCGGCTTCACCTCGCTGGAGGACTTCATCGTCCGGTCATGGGAAGCGAATTTCATCCGCCGCGACGCGCATGATCTTCTGGCCAGCCTCGAGACATGGATGGCGTCCGATATTTCCGACAACCCGCTGTTCGACGGCGACCTGCCCCGAGCACTGGGGGCGATCACCGCGCGCTCCATCGTCATGCCCTCGCGCACCGACCTTTACTTTACACCGGAAGACAGCGAGGCGGAAACGGCCATGATGCCCAACGCCGAGTTCCGCGTGATCGAGTCGATCTGGGGCCACCGCGCCGGCAACCCCACCGCCAGCCCCGCCGACGAAGCCACCCTGCGCATGGCCGTGGCGGAGCTTCTGGATCAACGCTAGCAGAGGGGCAGCAGGAGGACCCGGGTTCTCAATTTGCCGCTCGTGATCTTAATCGGGCTTATGGCGGCTCCGAGCCTATACCAAACGTTTTTCGTTCCATACCGACTGTCGTGCTTTGGCTTGCGGTCATGTTACCCTGTGTTCAGGCGTGACGGAGGTGGAATATGTCAATTATTGCGTTATGGCTCATTCAGGTCCCGGGCTGGCTGCTCTTTGCCTACCTCGTAGCAGCACAATGCACCGCTGCTGTAAGCTATTCAATCGGGGTCAAGATGGGAACGCAGGAGCCGGCCGATCGGATCACCGAGGTGGGGGTAGCTTTCTTCAAAGGCTATGCGGGCGCTGATCTAATCTTCTACACTCCCCTACTGGGCTTGGGCCTGGTCGGGCACTTTCTCGGATCTTCGTGGGCGAGTGTAACTCTCGGCGCGGCGCTCGGAGTGACCGTGTATTGGCCTATCGCCTGTCTGTGGACGGTGAAGGCGGCACGGGGCGCCGTTGGCTGGGACCTGCCCAAGGAAGAGCAATACTGGGTCGTGCTGCCCGTCATCGCCGGATGGGGCGCTCTTGGCCTCGTCCTTTTGTCGCTCGGAATTTGACAGATGAGACGTCTGGCGTCGCCCCGGCTGGACGCTGGTTGTCAGAAGTGCGCGCCTGAGCGCCCGCAGGTTAGTTCTGACCCAGAATTCCATCGCGGTGCCATTCCGCAATCTGGTATCGTGCGATGATGATAGCAAGTGAATCGATGAAAGCGATTGTGTTCGAGCGCTACGGGTCTCCGGACGTTCTTTCGCTTCAGACCGTCCCGCGTCCACTTCCATCAAGGCGTGAGGTTCGCGTGAAGGTCCACGCCGCCACGGTGAATCGAACCGACACCGCTACGCTGCGGGCACATCCCTTCTTTGCACGTGCAATGACGGGGTTGATCCGACCCAAGATGAGGGTCCTTGGAATGGACTTCGCTGGCGAGATCGACCTGCTCGGAGAGGATGTGTGCGCTTTCGACGTTGGAGATCGCGTTTTTGGGATCTCTCCCGACATGTTTGGAGCGCATGCTGAGTATCTGTGCGTTCCCGCTGATGGAGCTATCGCGCGAATTCCGGGCAGCCTTCCATACCATCAGGCTGTGGTCGGCGAAGGCGCGTGGTATGCGAACGGCACTACACGGCTTCTGTCCGAGGGCAAAAGCTGCCTGATCTACGGGGCTTCCGGGGCAATTGGCACGGCAGCCGTTCAACTCGCCAAGGCACGCGGAGCGCATGTGGTCGCCGTCGTCGGAACCCGGCACATCGATTTGCCCGGTTCGCTCGGCGCGGATCGGGTTGTGAATTACGAGATCGAGGATTTCACAGCCTTTGAAGAGACGTTCGACCTTGTCTTCGATGCTGTGGGCAAGACATCGTTTCTGAAATGCCGCTCCCTGCTGACGGAGGACGGGGTTTTCTCAGCCACCGACCTCGGTCCGGGCTGGTCCAATATCTTTCTCGGCATGTTCTACGGAGCCACTGGAACCGGGCGTGTCCGCATCCCATTTCCCGAGGATGCGCCGGGTTTCATTCAACAGCTCGCTGGCCTGATGTCCCAAGGCAAATTCCACGGCGTATTCGATCAAAGGTATCCGTTGGACGAAATCGCGGAGGCATTCCGCTACGTCGAAAGCGGGCAGAAGACAGGAATCGTCGTGGTGGACGTTTGCTGAAAGCCAACTAAGGAGAGGCTTCGGTGTTCGACGGCCGGCGGGAGAGGGCGCGACTTGGCGGGGGCACCCCGGATTTTCCCATTCCGCACTGTTGACGTGCCGCGCCTCAAGGCTTGATGACCAATTTGCCTTTCACCTCCCCCAATCCCGTGCGGCGAAGGGCTTCCGGAACCGAAGACAACGGAAGAACCGCTTCCAGATGCGGTGAGATCTTCCCCTCGACCGCCGCGCGCGCAACGCGTTCTGTCAGGTCCCGGCCGCTCGGAACCATAAGCATGCCGATGGATTTCTTGGCAGGGCGGTAGACCAACCCACCGAGCACCAAGGACAGCAGAACACTGACCCTGCCGCCTACTGCCCTGTAGACACCACCCGTCGTGAGGCACCCGGCAATCCGGGAAGGACCGCGAGTTGCAACCATGTCGAGAATCCGGGACCACTGTTTTTCCAAAATCGTGAAATCCTGGGCTCTGTAGTCGATGGTCTCGTCTGCGCCCAGCGCCTCGAGCCAAGCGACTTTGCTCGCGCTGTCCACCGCAGTGACACGAGCGCCGGCTGCCTTCGCCAATTGAAGCGCCATGG
>JABDPP010000220.1 GCA_013042765.1 Litoreibacter sp. | reverse complement strand
CCAGGCCTTCTCTATGAAAGAGCATGACCCCGAATACGCCGCGGCGCTCGCCCAGGCCAACATTATCCATGCCGATGGACAATTTGTCGTCTGGCTGTCTCGTCTCCTGCCCGGCCACGCGATCCCGGAGCGCACGGCGACGACCGACCTGATCCATGCCTGCGCCAAGGGTGCTGTAGAAAACGGCTTGTCGTTCTTCCTGCTGGGCGGCAGAGCGGATATCAACCGGCGCTGCGCAGAGGAACTGACCCGACGCCATGAGGGCCTGAAAATCAGCGGTCGCAGAGACGGGTACTTCTCTGAGGCAGAGGAAGACGCGGTTGTTGAAGAGATCAACGCCAGCGGAACCGATGTGCTTTGGGTCGGGCTTGGCAAGCCGGCGGAGCAACTTTTCGCCATCCGTAACCGTGATCGTCTGAACTGTGCTTGGATCGTAACCTGCGGCGGCTGTTTTCACTTCGTCATCGGCGATTACAAACGCGCACCTGTCTGGATGCAGAAGGCCGGTCTTGAATGGGTGCATCGCATGGCCACCGGACCGCGTTACTTGCTTCGCCGCTACCTCGTCACCATTCCGCATACGCTTGGCATTGTGTTCTGGCACGAGGTGATGGGCCGTCTTAGGAAGGAATAAAAACCGGACGGTGACATGAATATTATTACGCCGGCCCGTGGTTCGGCAAAATGGTAACCGGTGAGAGATTCAATGATGCTGAGCCACAGACCAGAAATACCCCGCACTGGAAGGTCCAACTACCCGCTGTTCTGTCTTCTATCGGAGCGCTTGAAAGGAAACTGCTTTGGCCGGTAACTACGAACGTATTCTGCGCGGCGCGCGGCTTGGCGATATCCCCCGACTGGGACGTCGAGTACTGGGAATGCGCTATCTTACAGAGAACGACTTCCTTCCAAATGTGTCCAATCCTGAGCAGGTAAGAATAGCTGGGTTGGCAGAGCGAGCCCGCGGCGTCGGTCCGGCGCCAATCCTTGTGCTCGGCGTGATGCCGCGCTCGGGCACAAACTTCCTGCGTGACCTCTTGGCAATGCACCCGGATGTCCACGCAGACCCACAAGGCGTTCATGAGTTCCCCCTCCTCCACGCCGCACGTGGCGCCAAGGCGCTGCGGGACGAATACATCTCCTACTTTCCCGAGAATGCCGAAATCACGGGCTCTTGGGACGCGTTAGCAATGCTCTCGGGCGCATGGATGCGGGAGTTCCAGATTACGGCTGGCGACCAGCATATCCTGCTGAAATGCCCCCATGTCCAGAACCTGTCACTGGCCCCGTTCGTGTTCCCTGACGCCCGGATCATCCTGTGCCTGCGCGATGGGCGCGATGTGCTCGACTCCACCCAGAAGTCGTTTTCCCGCCGTTCCCTCACCCGCAAGACCTTCGCCCAGCTTGCCTGGGAGTGGCGCCTCGCGACCGAGGCCGTTCTTGCATTCTCCCCGGGCGGCAAACTGGAGCATCCGAACGTGATGGTCATGCGATATGAAGATGTGGTTGCGGAACCGGAAGTGAACTGCCGCAGGCTGCTCGACCATGCTGGCCTCGACCCGGCGCACTACGATTTTGACGCGCTGGCCGCGCTGCCAGTCCGAGGGTCTTCACGTTCGACCGCGCCTGAAGGCGAGCGCTGGAAGCCAGAGCAGAAGTCCGAGGACTTCCAACCAGTGCGACGTTGGGAAAGCTGGAGTGCGCAGAACAAGGCCCGCTTCGGGCGGATTGCCGGAGATATGCTGGAGGCAGCGTCCTATGCGCGGTGAACCATCCCTGGCACCCAGCAACGTGGTAGTCTGCATCGCGACCTACCGCCGCCCCACAGGGTTAAAGGCGCTGCTTGAGAGCCTGAACACGCAGGAATTCTCGGGACCGGAACCGGATGTCACATTGGTGGTCGTCGACAATGACCCTGCCAACCCGGCGCATGCAACGTTGGGGGACCTCTCAGCACTTACGCGCTGGCCGGTGATCTATGTCGCCGAGAATACCCGTGGGATCGTTGCGGCGCGCAACCGGGCCCTCGAAGAAGCGCCGCCGGACACAGACTTCTTCGTCTTTGTAGATGACGACGAAACCGTCGTTGCCAACTGGCTGAACGCTTTAATCACGACGCAATTGGAAACCGGTGCCACTGCAGTTCAGGGCCCCATGGTGCCGCGTTATGAGACCACGCCCCCGACCTGGATCGAACGGCTACGCATCTTTGATATCGGGCCCTTTCAACAGGGAGAGCAGCTCGGTTTCGCGGCCACCGGTAATTCGCTTGTTGATGCGCATTTCGTGAAAGCACACGGGCTCCGTTTCGACACCCGCTTCAACACGTCAGGCGGCGAAGACGAGGAGTTTTTCGGTCGTGTGCGGGAGGCCGGCGGGGTCATTCGTGCGGCCGCAGACGCCATCGCCTATGACGAGGTTCCAACCGGGCGAATGACATGCGGTTGGGTGCTGCGCCGCGCGTTTCGGATGGGCAATACGCTCGGTCGCGTTGCGCTCCTGCGCCGGCGAGGCCGGGGACTCCGGTTTCTCAAAGGCTTCGGCGCCGCAGGCCGCGGCCTGCTGTATCTGTTCCTGCTGGGACCGTTTTCCAAGGCCGGTCGTATTCGCGGGTTGATGGAGATCTGGCGCGGCGCGGGAATGTTGGCGGCCTTTGTCAATTTCCGGTTCGCCGAGTATAGCGATACCCTCGTGGCGGGCGATCGAGACAGTGTGACCTGAGATGAATATTTCTGCCCGCCCTCCCAAGATCTCTGTGATCATTCCCGCCCGCAACGTCGCGGAGTTCCTGATCGAAACGCTGCAGAGCCTTAGCGCCCAGACGATGCGCGATTTCGAGGTGGTGATCATCGACGACGGCTCGACCGATACAACTGCGCAGATCGCCAAGGCGCAAGTGACCGAAGATCCCCGTTTTCGCCTCATTACCGGTCCCGGGCGGGGCGTCAGCCGAGCGCGCAACACGGGCCTTGCACAGAGTAAGGCCCCGATACTCCTGTTTCTGGATGCGGACGATCTTCTGGCCCCGGATGCGCTGGCGCGGTTCTGTGCGGCACTTGAAGACGCCCCCAATCCTGCCGCGCTCGGCGGGGTAGTGCGGATCGCGGAAGATGGCGCGTCCCTGCCGAGCAACAGCAATCTCGACCTGGCACGGGGCGGTTCGCATCTTGAAAAACTGCTGGAGAAGAATTTCGTCGTGAACGGTGGCGCACTGGCCATCCGCCGATCAGCCATCGAAGCATGCGGGGCTTACGATCCTGACCTCATCTACGGCGAGGACTGGGAGTTCTGGTGCCGGCTGGCTGAGTTGGGCGACTTCGCCATCGTACAGGGCGCGCCCGTCCTCTCGTATCGCCAACGCGCTTCAGGCGCCAACTACCGGGCACGTGGTTCGGTCTTTGCGACCCAGGTAGCCTGTCTGGAGAAGGTCGCAGCCCGCCGGACGCTACAGTCTCGATTTGGGCGCGATCTAGGAAAGCTCTTACGCAGCCGTCGGATCGATATCTTCTGGTCGGGTGTGCGGAGCGAACTCCAGTTCGGAAGCCGGTTGCGGGCCCTTATGATCGCCGCATGCGGGATAGCGCTCTATCCAGACAGTTTTGCGCGACCAGATCTCGCGCTCCGTTTTTTCCGAAGTCTCGGTCGACAGAGGAGGACGGACGGTGCCTAAGGTCGGACATCTCCGGATGCCGCGCCCTGCAGAAAGCGCGAGCATCGACGGCATAATCTACATCATGGCGCTGATCTTTCTCGTTGGCGCGGACCTCTTCCGCATACTTCTGGACGCCGGGCCAGTGACCTCCGGCCTGAAACTGGCCATGCTGTTTCCAATGCTCTTTTGGGTGCTGTCCAATGGCCGTTATTTTCTCAGAGGCTTCGTCGCCGTCCCGGAACTCTCAGCTCTTTTGCTGCTGGTGACGCTGTCGGTATTGTGGAGCGCCTATCCCGATCAGACAATCGAACGTCTCATACCGCTTTGGATCACCACTTCTATGGGATTGGCCCTTGGCAGCAAGCTTTCGCTTCGAACCTTATTGATCGCACTCGGCATTCTCGCAACGATCACAGTCCTTTCGTGCTTTGTGGCGGTTGCGACCATCCCGTCGGCTCGCGGTGTTCCGCCGTGGGAAGATGCCTGGCGCGGGACCTTCAGCCACAAGAACGGCATGGGCGCGTCATGTATGTTCATGATGATCTATTCCGTCTCCGCAGCCGTGGTAACCAAGGGTCGGCTTCGCGCCTTCTTCCTGGCAATTGGCCTTGGAGCGGCCCTGCTCCTGATAGCGTCGCAGTCACGGACCTCGCAGGGGATCGCTGTCGTGTCGATGACCGCATTCCTAAGTGGCCTGGCCCTGCACCGCTGGGCAACGTTCTGGGGACTGCTCTATGTCGGAGGCCTTATCATCGCCATCTGCGTGGCATTTTTCCTCTTTTCGACAGAGATCATAACGCCTGTCTTCGAACTGCTGCAGCGAGAACCAACTCTCTCAGGTCGCCTTCCCCTATGGGACGCCACGTGGCCCTATGTCATGGAGCGGCCCTGGCTTGGCTACGGCTACAAAGCGTTCTGGGAGCCAGACGCAGTTGCGGTCATCAAAATCTCGCTCGACCCAAGGATCGGGTATATTTCGCATTACTCCCACAGCGGCCTGATCGAACTTATGCTTGATACAGGTCTGGTCGGCACAGTGCTCTTCGCGACACTCCTCGTTCGGTTGTTTGTGACTGTTGGCTCGGGGTTTCGGGACCGTGCGGCGCGGCCGATGCTGATCTGCGCGCTCGTAATCGTTGTGGCTTACGTTCTGTTGAACGTGTTGGAAAGCAGCATCCTGTCCCGCGAAAGCCTATCCTGGATGGCGTTTACAACGGTGGCAACCAAGCTCGGCAATATAGCGCGCGCGCAACGCCAAAGGCCTGAGCGGAAACCTTGGTGGCGCCCGGCCGGATACAGGGCCAAGT
>JABDPP010000218.1 GCA_013042765.1 Litoreibacter sp. | reverse complement strand
GTGGTGATCCCTGCCCCTTACTGGGTGAGCTATCCCGACATGGTTCTGCTGGCCGGCGGTGTTCCTGTCGTGGCCGAGGCTTCGCTGCAGACCGATTTCAAACTGACCCCCGACCAGCTCGAGGCGGCGATCACGCCGAAAACCAAGTGGCTGATCTTCAATTCGCCCTCGAACCCGACCGGCGCGGGGTATTCGCATGAAGAGCTGAAAGCGCTGACCGATGTGCTGATGCGCCACCCGCAGGTCTGGGTAATGTCGGACGACATGTACGAGCATCTCGCCTATGACGGTTTCAAGTTCTGCACACCCGCCGAGGTCGAGCCGGGCCTCTATGACCGGACGCTCACGGTCAATGGCGTGTCCAAGGCCTATGCGATGACCGGTTGGCGGATTGGGTATGCCGGTGGACCGGAGAGCCTGATCGCCGCAATGCGAAAGATCCAGTCGCAATCGACCTCGAACCCCTGCACGATCAGCCAGTGGGCGGCGGTCGAGGCGCTCAATGGCACGCAGGATTACATCCCCGAGAACAACGCCGTCTTCACGCGCCGCCGCAATATGGTGGTGGAGATGCTTAATGCCGCCGAGGGCATCAGTTGCCCGATGCCCGAGGGCGCCTTCTACGTTTATCCTTCGATTGCCGAATGCATCGGCAAGACCACGACTGCAGGCACTGTGATCGAGGATGACGAAACCTTTGCCACGGCGCTTCTGGAAGAACACGGCGTTGCCGTCGTCTTCGGAGCGGCATTCGGCCTGAGCCCGAATTTCCGGATCAGCTACGCCACCTCTGATGAGGCGCTCAAGGAAGCCTGCACGCGGATCCAGACATTCTGCTCCGGCCTACACTGACCGGTCGGGAAAGGACACTCACCGCCATGTCGGACGCGCATTCAGACTATTTTTTCCGGGTTCGGGAAAACGGCGCAGCCGTGTTCACGGTCGATACGGAGAACCGCAACCGCCGGATAGAGATGAAGCAGATCGCCGTGGTCAATACGCGCAATGGTGAGATCAAGCCTCAAGGCAACCGCACGCTGTCGGATCACGAAAAACAGGTCATACGTGACTGGATGGAAACCCGCGTCGCCTCACTGGCGGCGCGCAGTATCGACGACATCCACCGCACGGTCGACCATCTGAACCTGACCGCCCATTGGGCGCAGACAAAAGCCTCGGACGCGCAACTCGACGAAGTGACCGACGCACTGCTGATGGCCATGCATGATTTGCGCTCAGTGCTCGCCCGTAAGAAGGCCGATCGGCTGGAGCGCGCTGATGAGGCGACGGACAACGCCTCACAGACATAACGGCGGCAGTCTCAGGCCCGCGCGGCTGCCATCCGGCCAAAGAGCCGCAGGAACCGCCACCAGAGCAGTACGCTGGCAAAGAGCAGCCCCATCACGAGGCCCAGCCAGATCCCGACACCGCCAAATCCCAGCATGATCCCCAGCACGTAGCTGGCCGGAAATCCCATCACCCAATAGCTGAACGCGGCGTAGAACATCGGGATGCGGGTGTCCTGAATGCCGCGCAACATGCCCAGCGCCATGATCTGACCTGCATCCACCAGCTGGAACAGGGCCGCAACCGCAAGGAGTGTCGTGCCGATGGCGATGATCTCTTCGCGCGCAACCTCGTCCGGAGAAAGAAAACCGGTGAGCAAGAGCTCAGGCAGCGTAAGAAAGAGGATCACGGTCAGCACCACGAACCCCATCGACAGGGCGAACGCCGCCTGCCCGCCACGTCCCAAGCCCTCCATGTCGCCCCGGCCCAGCGCCCGACCGGCACGGATTGTCGCTGCCTGGCTCAGTCCGATATGGACCATGAACGTGCCGGAGGCGATCTGGATCGCGATCCCGTGCGCGGCCAGTGGCAAGGTACCCAGCAGCCCCATCAGCACCGCCGAGGCCGCAAACAGCGCAGTTTCCGCAAGATTGGTCAGGCCGATCGGCCAGCCCAGCCGAAACACCTCGCCAAAGGCGGGCCAGTCCGAACGCCAGATCCGCTGGAACAAGGCATAGGGCGCAAGCGCGGGGTGGAACCGCACGTAAAGCCCGATTGCCAGCAGGGACGCCAGATGCGTCATGACCGAGGCCAGCGCCGCGCCGCGGATGCCCAGTTCCGGCATTCCGAGATTTCCGAAGATCAGCACCCAGTTGAGAGCCGCGTTCACGCCCACCCCGGCGATGGTAACCCAGAATACGACCTGAGTGCGCTCCAGCGCCGAGAGCTGGCTTTTCAGCACCATCACCAGAAGCGCCGGAAAGAGGCCAAACCCCGCGATGCGCAGGTAATCCTGCGCCAGGGCGGAGAGCGTTTCCTTCTGGCCAAGAAGGAGCAGAATGGCCTCCGACCAGATCATGAAGGGCAGGAAAAGCGCGGCATAGAGCACCGACAGCCAGAGCCCCATGCGGGTCACGCGCCGCACGCGTTGCGAATCGTCGCGTCCGGCCGCCTCCGCCACCATTGGCATCACCGCGAAGGCAAAGCCCGCCCCCATGATGAACACCACGAAGAAGAACGAGGTTGCCAGAACCGATGCCGCTAGCACCGTGACATCATACCAGCCCAGCATGATGGTATCGACCAAGCCGACCGCGAACTGCGCGAGATGCGAACCTACCAGTGGCAGGCCAAGCACGAGGATCGCGCGGATATGTTGCCTGAACGTCATCTGGCGTCGATACCCATTTCCAAGAGGTGGCTGTTCCAAAATTCGGATGTGCAGGGTCTTGTCGCTTATGCCGACCGCGCCCGGGTCACAGTCTATCTTGCCCAAATCCTCTATAGATATGGCGCACCAATCGCTACCCCGCAGGATCATAGTGTCGTGCGAAAAGTCTCCCGGCGCTTTTGTAATGGAGGACAATCGGCGGTTGCAGCCCCAAGCGATTGGAGGCATGGACACCGCAACGTGATTAGGGAAACAGAAGGACGCGAGATGATCGAACGTATGGAAACCGGGGTCAGATCCTCAAAGATCGTGAAGCATAACGGGGTCGCCTACATCACCGGACAGGTCGGCGAAGGCGAAACCATTCAGGCCCAGACCGAAGAGTGCCTGCGGCGTCTTGAAGCCCTGCTGATCCAGGCCGGCTCCTCCCGCAAGCAAATGCTGCGTGCGACGATCTGGTTGGCCGATATCAGCGATTTCGCAGGGCTTAACGAGGTCTGGAACGCCTGGGTTCCCGAAGGCCACGCCCCGGCAAGGGCCTGTGGCGAAGCGAAACTGGCGCGCAGTGAGCTTAAGGTCGAGATCATTGTGGATGCTGCGTACGACTAAGGAGGCTGGCCTGGGGGCTCCGTGTTTCCCGGTGCAAATCTGACAGCTATCTCAAAGGGTCTTCCGGGGCATCTAATCGGTGGCCCGCCCTCTGGACGCCTGTCGGATTAATCCTTATATCTTTACTCAACTATCCCGCTCAGGTGTGAAGTATGAACCAACCGACCGAACAACTCGAAGGCGCGCCGCTGATCAAGCCGTCGACGACAGACCATCCGCTTTATGACAATGTCGTCGAGGCCTGCCGCAGTGTGTATGATCCGGAGATTCCGGTTAACATCTACGACTTGGGCCTTGTTTATACGATTGATATTAATGAGGAAAACGAAGCTTCGGTCATCATGACTCTGACCGCGCCGGGCTGCCCTGTGGCAGGTGAAATGCCCGGCTGGCTGGCCGAGGCCATTGAGCCCCTGCCCGGCATCAAACAGGTCAATGTCGAGATCACATGGGATCCGCCTTGGGGCATGGAGATGATGAGCGACGAGGCCCGTCTGGAACTGGGGTTCATGTGATGTTCGGCATTCCGGGCAAGCAGGCGGTCACTATGACGCAGGAAGCTGCCGCGCAGATCGCGAAGCTCATGGCCAAGGACGGCCATAAGGGGCTGCGCATCGGCGTCAAGAAGGGCGGCTGCGCGGGTATGGAATACACCATGGAATATGTCGACGAGGTCGATCCCCATGACGAGGTCGTGGAACAGGGTCCGGCGCGGGTGATGATCGCACCGATGGCGCAGATGTTCCTGTTCGGAACCGAGATCGACTACGAAGTGAGCCTGCTGGAGTCGGGGTTCAAGTTCAACAACCCCAATGTCTCGGAAGCCTGTGGCTGCGGCGAGTCCATCAAGTTCGACGAAAGCCTTTTCGAGAAGTGAGCGTCAGCGACGCTGACATCGCTTTTGCCCGAGACCTGTTTTCGCCGCTTGGCCGGATCACCCATCGCAAGATGATGGGGGGTGCCACGCTTTATGCCGACGGCGCGTTGTTTGGCCTCGTTGACGGTGACGGCGCCATCTATCTGCGGGCGCGCGGTGCGCTGGCGGAATTTCTGGCCGATGAGGGCGCGGCTCAATTCACCTATGAGCGCAATTCGGAAACGATCTCCATGGGATATTGGTCGCTGCCCGAAAGCGCTCTTGACGATCCCGAGCAGGCCGCCATGCTGGCGCGACGGGCAGTGACGGAAGGATAGAGACGGATGCGCAGGAAATTTGCTGCGGGCAACTGGAAGATGAACGGCCTTGAGGCCGATCTGGAAGAGTTGACCCAGCTCTGTGCGCTGCACCCCGATCCGGCCGTAGATCTGATGATCGCGCCGCCCGCTCCGCTGATCTCAAGCGCCGTCGTGCATGTGGGCGTGCATCCGCTGGCCATTGGCGGTCAGGATTGCCATCCGGAGATCTCCGGGGCCCATACCGGCGATATCTCCGCCGTTATGCTCAAGGACGCTGGCGCCAGCCATGTCATACTCGGCCATTCCGAGCGCCGCGCCGATCACGGCGAGGGCGATGCACTGGTGCGCGCCAAGACCCAGGCCGCGCACCGCGCCGGGTTGACCGCGATTGTCTGCGTGGGCGAGACGCTGGCCCAGCGCGACAGCGGCGAGACGCTCGAAGTGATCGGGGCGCAGTTGCAGGGCTCCCTGCCCGATCTGATCAATGCAGCAAAAACGGTGCTCGCCTATGAGCCGGTCTGGGCGATCGGCACGGGCAAGATCCCAACGCTCAAGGAAATCGGGCAGGTACATTCCTTCATGCGCAACACGCTTAGCACGCGCTTTGGTGAGGAGACCGGGGACAGGCTGCGGCTTCTCTATGGCGGCTCGGTCAAGCCGTCCAATGCCGCCGATATCTTTGCGGTCGCAGATGTGGACGGGGCGCTGGTGGGCGGCGCATCGCTGAAGGCGGAAGACTTCACCGGCATCATTTCCGCACTGGAAGAGGCCGCCGAATAGGTGCGGGTGGCCAGGGCCGGATGCCTCCGGCGGGGATATTTCAGGAGAATTGAAAGCGCTCAGGCTGTGGCAGGGAACACGAAACAGCGGTCGCGACGCATCGTCAACCACAGCAGTGTGCCCGGTTTGGGCAGGAAGACTGCCGGAACCGTGGCCTTCAGGCGCGAGCCGTCATAGTCCATGCGAAATTCCACGAGGCTTTCGCGCCCCATGAAGCGAGCCCGTTCGACGCGGGCACGGGCCGGAACGCCCTCCTGCGGGGTCGGGTTCGGGCCCCGGCCCTGCCGGTCGAAATCGATGCGCAGATGCTGGGGCCGGATGATGATGTCGACAGCGTCCCCATCGCCGTGACCCGGAGTCAGGAACTGCCCGAAAGGCGTGTCGGTCAGCGCACCGTTGGACTGGCCGCGGATCACGTTGATATCAGAGAAGAAGGCGGCGGCCGCCTTGTCCACCGGAGCGTTATAAAGGTTGTACGGGTTGCCGATCTGCACGATTCGCCCGCCGCGCATCAGCGCGATCTGGTCGGCCATGCGCATCGCCTCATCAGGCTCGTGGGTGACCAGCAGGACCGCAGCGCCTTCTTCTTTCAGCACCGAAAGTGTTTCGTCGCGGATCCCGTCGCGCAGACGGTTGTCGAGGCCCGAAAACGGCTCATCCATCAGCATAATCGTGGGGCGCGGGGCCAGTGCACGCGCAAGTGCGACCCGCTGCTGTTCACCACCCGAAAGTTCATGGGGGAATTTCTCCCCGAAACTGCCCAGGCCCACCCGGTTGAGAAGCTCCTGAACCCGGGCCTCCTTCGCCGATCTGTCGCCGGTCAGGCCGAAGGCCACGTTTTGTGCCACGCAGAGATGCGGGAACAGCGCAAAATCCTGGAACATCAGGCCGATGGCGCGTTTCTCGGGCGGCACGTTGATGCCATCGCCGCAGATCAGGCGGCCCTCTTCATAGACCTCGCCTGTGTCCTGGCGTTCAACGCCAGCGATGATCCTGAGCGTCGTGGACTTTCCGCAGCCCGACGGGCCCAGAAGGCAGGTGACCTGCCCCGGCTCCACGCTCAGCGACAGGTTGTCGACAACGACCTGCCCACCAAATCGTTTGGTGATGTTTTTCAGCTCCAGCCGTGGGGTCACCGCGCACTCGCCCTTTTTCCGATAAAAACAATCGGGATTGCCGACGTTAGGTAGCAGCCCGTCCGAAGGCGGGCAACCCCCAGCTGCCGGAGCGCTGCCTTAAAGCGTGGCGTTTATCGCACCACCGTCGTGGACGATATTCTGCCCGACGATGAAGCCCGCCTGCTGCGAGCACAAGAAGGCGCAGGTCTGGCCGAACTCCTCGGCAGTGCCGTAGCGGCGTGCGGGGATCGTGGCCTCGCGGTTTGCCTTGGCCTGTTCCATCGAGATGCCCTGCGCTTTCGACACGCCCTGATCGAGGCTGATCGCACGATCCGTGGCGTGGATGCCGGGCAGCAGGTTGTTGATGTTCACGCCGTGCTGGGCGACCTGCCGCGAGGTGCCCGCGACATAGCCCGTCAGGCCCGCGCGGGCCGCGTTGGACAGGCCCAGAAGCGCGATCGGCGCCTTGACCGAGCCGCTGGTGATGTTGACGACACGGCCCCAGCCGCGATCGATCATGCCCGGCAACAGCGTCTTCATCAGGGCGATCGGGGTCAGCATGTTGCCGTCCAGCGCCTTGATGAAATCGTCCCGCTCCCAGTCGCTCCAGAGGCCCGGGGGCGGTCCGCCCGCATTGGTCACAAGGATGTCGACATCACCGGCAGCCGCGAGAACCTCGGCACGCCCCTCTTCCGAGACGATATCAGCAGCAACGGCTGTCACCTCAACGCCGAAGTGATCCCGGATCTCGGCAGCGGTGTCCTCAAGCGGACCGGCGGTGCGCGCGTTCAGCACCAGATCGACGCCGGCCTCTGCCAGTGCCATGGCACAACCGCGCCCAAGGCCCTTGCTTGATGCTGCCACCAATGCCCGTTTTCCCTTGATCCCCAAATCCATCTGATGCCCTCCGCTCGTTTCTGGAATTCCTCCCCCTGCTAACACCCTGCCGGGAGGCGCGAAAGACCCGTTTGCCGAATCCGGACCGCTTGCGATTGCGCTTGGCCGGTCTGGTGCTTATATCGCGAGCCATGCTGGACCGCGCTTCAAACAAACCCGTGCTGCCGCCCGAGATCGCCCGGCGGCGCACTTTCGCTATCATCTCGCATCCCGATGCGGGCAAAACCACGCTGACCGAGAAGTTCCTTCTTTACGGTGGCGCGATCCAGATGGCAGGACAGGTGCGCGCCAAGGGCGAGGCGCGCCGGACACGCTCGGACTTCATGAAGATGGAGCAGGACCGCGGCATTTCCGTCTCCGCTTCGGCGATGTCGTTTGATTTCGGCACCCATCGCTTCAACCTCGTGGATACCCCCGGTCACTCCGATTTCTCCGAGGATACCTACCGCACACTGACGGCCGTGGATGCGGCGGTCATGGTGATTGATGGCGCCAAGGGCGTGGAGAGCCAGACCCGCAAACTGTTCGAGGTTTGCCGTCTGCGGGACCTTCCGATCTTGACCTTTTGCAACAAATTGGACCGCGAAAGCCGCGATACCTTCGAGATTATTGACGAAATCCAAGAAAATCTGGCAATTGATGTGACACCGGCCAGCTGGCCCATCGGCGTGGGGCGCGATTTCATCGGCTGCTATGACCTGCTGCATGACCGGCTGGAGCTGATGGATCGCGCCGACCGCAACAAAGTCGCCGAAAGCATCGAGATCAACGGGCTCGATGATCCGAAACTGGCCGAACATGTCCCAGCCGAGTTGCTGGAGACTTTCCTCGAAGAGATCGAGATGGCCCGCGAATTGCTGCCGCCGATGGACGAGCAGGCGCTGCTGGCCGGCACGCTCACCCCGATCTGGTTCGGCTCGGCAATCAATTCCTTCGGCGTACAGGAGTTGATGACCGGCATTGCCGAGTTCGGCCCGGAGCCGCAGCCGCAAAAGGCACAGTCGCGCCAGATCGCCCCCGAGGAGACCAAGGTGTCCGGCTTCGTCTTCAAGGTGCAGGCCAACATGGACCCCAAACACCGTGACCGGGTGGCTTTTGTCCGGATGGCATCGGGACATTTCAAGCGCGGTATGAAGCTGACCCATGTGCGATCGAAAAAGCCTATGGCGATTTCGAACCCGGTGCTGTTTCTGGCCAGTGACCGTGAACTGGCGCAAGAGGCCTGGGCAGGAGACATCATCGGCATTCCGAACCACGGACAGCTGCGCATTGGCGATACGCTGACCGAGGGCGAGGCGCTGCGCGTCTCCGGCATCCCCTCCTTCGCACCGGAGCTATTGCAGAACTGCCGTGCAGGCGATCCGCTGAAGGCAAAGCACCTGGAAAAGGCGCTGATGCAGTTTGCCGAGGAAGGCGCGGCCAAGGTGTTCAAACCGACGATCGGATCGGGCTTCATCGTGGGCGTCGTGGGCGCGCTTCAGTTCGAAGTGCTGGCCAGCCGGATCGAGTTGGAATACGGCCTTCCGGTGCGCTTTGAGCCCTCGCAGTTCACCTCCGCTCGCTGGGTCACGGGCCCCAAGGATGCTGTGGATAAGTTTGTGAATGCCAACAAGGGTCACATCAGCCACGATAATGACGGCGACATCGTTTACCTGACCCGCCTGCAATGGGACATCGACCGGATCGAACGCGACTATCCCGAGGTGACGCTGAGCGCGACAAAGGAGATGATGGTCTAGGGTAATCTGGGCTGTTGGGCTTGGATTCCAATCACCATTGAGAACTGGCGGCAGCCCCCCTGCGGGCCGGCCGGCGGCTTAGATCAGAGCTCCAAAGAGATAAGTGCCTGTGGCCCCAGCCTCTCCACGGTCGGATCGGCTGGTTTTCGCTGCAGCACAGCGTCAGAATCGGTCTGAACGCCCGACAAGCAGCGCGTTCGTTCCCACAAAGCGGATGCGCTCAGATCGGAAGAGCTCCGGAATAACTGAAAATAGCGATGCAGGAAAAAGCGGGCCATAGGACGCCGCAAGGCTCACTCCGCGACGATGGCGAATGCCGCTAAGCAGAAATCTGCTTGGCATCCTGAGTTCTGCCCACGTTGCAGCAAAACAACTCCTAGAAAACAGAGAGTTGCAGCATGTTCGTCATCCTGAGAACCGATCAACATAAAGGAAACGCTAGGCGGCTTGGAAAACGATTGTTTCCAAAACGTGACCAATAGGTTTCGACGGCAAAGAAATTTGATCCATTTCCAGCAATTTCCGCACCCTTATTGCCACAAACTCTCCTGTCCTTATCGGAGCTCGCCCTGCGTCATATAGGCCCCATTCATTGACCAACTCCACATATTGGGCTACATGCAGCGCACCTGTGGAAAACGTCCACGGGCCGACGCAGGGACGCGTTGGAACCTGCGTCCCAAAAACATTGCCGCACCAGACGAGTTGGAGCCGCATCTTTTGGATATACATGACTAAATTCAACGACCTCAAACTGCACACCAAAGTTCTCAAGGCTATCGACGAAGCCGGGTATACTGAACCCACACCGATCCAGGCCGGCGCTATCCCTCCTGCGCTGGAAGGGCGCGACGTATTGGGTATCGCCCAGACAGGAACCGGCAAGACCGCCAGTTTCACGCTGCCGATGATCACGGCCCTGAACCGCGGCCGTGCCCGGGCACGGATGCCACGCAGCCTTGTGTTGGCCCCCACGCGCGAGCTGGCCGCACAGGTGGCCGAGAACTTCGACACCTACGCCAAATATACCAAGCTGACCAAGGCGTTGCTCATTGGCGGCGTCTCCTTCAAGGAGCAGGATGCACTGATTGACCGTGGCGTTGACGTGCTGATCGCCACGCCAGGCCGTCTGCTCGACCATTTCGAGCGCGGCAAGCTGATCCTGTCTGACGTCAAGATCATGGTGGTCGATGAGGCCGACCGGATGCTCGACATGGGTTTCATCCCCGATATCGAGAAGATCTTCCAGCTGACGCCTTTCACGCGACAGACGCTGTTTTTCTCTGCAACCATGGCGCCCGAGATCGAACGTATCACCAACACGTTCCTGTCGAACCCAGCGCGGATCGAAGTGGCCCGCCAGGCGACCACCTCGGAGACGATCACGCAGGCCGTTTATGAGCTGCCCGCCACGCGACGCGACGCGCAGGCAAAAGCCAAGCGCGAGTTCCTGCGCCAGCTGATCGAACAGGAAGGCGAGGCCGTCACAAATGGCATCATCTTCTGCAACCGCAAGGTCGACGTGGACATCGTCGCCAAGTCTCTGAAAAAACACGGTTATAACGCCGAAGCAATTCATGGCGATCTGGATCAGTCGCACCGGACGCGCACGCTGGACGGGTTCCGCGATGGCAATATCCGTTTCCTGGTGGCCTCTGATGTGGCCGCGCGTGGTCTCGACATTCCGAATGTGAGCCACGTGTTCAACTTCGACGTCCCCAGCCACTCCGAAGATTATGTCCACCGAATTGGCCGCACGGGACGCGCCGGGCGCACCGGCACGGCGATGATGATTGCGACCACCAAGGACGACAAGCTTCTGGCTGCGATCGAGAGCCTGATCAAAACGGAAATCCCGCGCGGCGAGACGGGCAGTGCGGCGCCAAAGGTCGCTCCGTCCGAGACGGAGACAGAGGAGAAACCGAAGGCTTCCAAATCCCGCAGCCGCTCGCGCCGCTCCTCCCGTTCGAAATCCGAAGAAGAGACGGCACCTGAGGCCGAACCCGCTGAGGCATCCGAAGATGCTGCCACCCAAGCGATCCCGGACAAACCACAGCAGGATGAAAAGCCCGCAGCCGCGGAAGCGGGAGCAAAGAAGCCGGCTCGGTCTCGCGGTGGGCGCGGTCGTGGCAGGGGCAATCAGGACAAGGGACCGCAGGTGATGGGCCTCGGTGACCATCTCCCTGATTTCATTGCACAAAGCTTCGAGCAACGCCGGGCACAGTAACCTGCCCGACTGCGCGACGGCGGGGCCTTTCTAGGCCGCGAGCCGCGAAATCAGAACGATCACTTCGGGTTTCTTACCGATCTCTTTCACGCTGGCCTGTCGCACGATCCGGCGCACAGCCTCTTCAAGCTTGTCATCATTCATGATGGTACGGCCGTCGGCGCGACCAAGGAACTGGCCTACGTCCTCCTCAAGGATCTCGGCCAGCGGTGCTTTCGATCGCCCAATCTCCGGCAGGCCCTTCAATTCACACCACGCATCAAGCAGCGGCTCGTCCTCTTCGTCGATCAGGATGCCGATCACCACAGTCCCGTTCAGCGCCATACGGATCCTGTCGCGCACGATGCCATCAAGCGCGCCGACCTGCACTGAGCCGTCGAGATAGAGGCGGCCGGTCTCAACAAACTCAACCACTTCCGGACGGTTACCCTGCAAGGCCACCATTGTGCCATTGGGCGCGATAACCGACGCGATGCCTCCCGCCTCGCCCAGTTTCGCATGCTCGCGGAGCATCCGGTGTTCGCCATGCATCGGCACAAGGATCTGCGGTTTGACCAGCGCGTGCATTTCCTCGAGGTCCGGCCGGTTGGCATGGCCCGAGACATGAATATCCGCCATCCGGTCATCAATCACGTCGACGCCCATTTCACTCAGCGCGTTGACGACGCGGCCCACGGAGACCTCATTTCCGGGGATCGTCTTGGAGGAGAACAGGAACAGGTCGCCTTCTTTCAGGGTCAGACCCTGGTACTTGCCCCGCGATAGCTGCGCCGAGGCGGCGCGCCGCTCACCCTGCGAGCCGGTCGCCAGCAGCATCAGGTTGCCGCGTGGAACATCCTTTGCATCCTCCGGCGACACGACCTTTGGGAAATCCCCGATCACGCCGGTCTCAACACCGGCTTCGATCATCCGCCGCATGGCGCGTCCCATGAGCACAATGGACCGGCCCGCGGCCTGCCCGGCTTCTGCCAGTGTTTTCACCCGCGCGATGTTCGACGCAAACGTTGTCGCCACGACCATGCCTTCCGCCTCGGCCACGATCTTCTCGATCGCAGGACCAACAGTGATTTCGGAGCGGCCAGCATGGGGAGAAAAGACGTTGGTGGAATCGCAGACCAGCGCCTTGACCGGGCCAAGCTTGCTCCATGCAGCGCGATCGAAAGGCTCACCCAGCACCGGCGTCTCATCCAGCTTGAAGTCGCCCGAATGCACAATCCGTCCCGCAGGTGTATCGATTATCAGGGCAGAGCTTTCCGGGATCGAATGCGACAGCGGCATGAATCCCACTTTGAATGGACCTGCCTCGATCTGTTCGGGCATCGCGGCCACGGTCGTGATCTCCTCGCCGTCATAGCCGTGCTCTTCCATTTTCAGCCGACCGATATGGGCAGTGAACTTGCGAGCATAGATAGGCGCTTTGAGCCGCGGGTAGAGATGGGCGATTGCGCCGATGTGATCCTCATGAGCATGGGTGATAAAAATCGCGTCGAGCTGGTCTGCGCGCTCAGCGATCCACTCGATATCCGGGAAGATCAGATCAACCCCGGGGGAGCTGTCCATATCCGGGAAGGTCACGCCCATATCGATCATGATGAACCGTTCTTTTCCCTTCGGCCCGTAGCCGTAGAGATACATGTTCATGCCAACTTCTCCCGCCCCGCCAAGGGGCAGGTAGACCAGCGCTTCGCGTGCCATCATTTTTCCCGTCTGTTATAATTGTTTATGACGACCAGCCCGTGCATGGTCAGCTCATCCTCGAACGCGTCAAACAGAGTATCGCCCTGCTGGAACAGCGGCGCCAGACCACCGGTTCCGATCACCTTCATGGGGCGTTCACGTTCCCTTTTGATCCGCCCGGTGATGCCGTCGATCAGGCCCACATAGCCCCAGAACACACCCGATTCCATACAGGCCACCGTATTGGTGCCAATCACATATTCGGGCTTGCGCACGTCCACATTGGGCAGCGCCGCAGCGGCGTGATGCAACGCCTCGAGGCTCAGGTTCACCCCCGGCGCGATCACACCACCGATATAGGCCCCATCCTTGGCCACCACGTCAAAGGTGGTCGCAGTGCCGAAATCCACGATGATCAGGTCGCCACCGTAGAGATCGTAGCCCGCCACAGTATTAACCAGCCGGTCCGGCCCGACCTGCGTGCCAGCATCGACGCGCACATCGACGGGCAGCTCGCAGCCCTCCTTGCCCACCACCAGCGGCCGGCAATTGAAGTAGCGGTCGGTGAACACCCGCAGGTTGAAGACGACGCGCGGCACGGTCGAGGAGATAATGACTTCGTCGATCTCCACATCCATGCTCTGAAACTTCATCAGCGTGGTTAGCCAGACATAATATTGGTCCGCCGTGCGTTGCCACTCGGTCGAAGTACGCCACGTGGCGAGGAACTTCTCACCGTCCCAGATCGAGAAGACCGTGTTCGTATTGCCGCAATCTATTGCTAGAAGCATCATGTTGGCTTTCTAAAAATATATGTCTGCCGCGGGGATAGCCCGACGGCCTTGCGCGGTCTTTAGGACAAGATTGCCCTGCTCGTCCACCGTTTCAAAGCTCCCGGAGTGGCTGTCGCGTCCGGTGCGGGCGGTTATCACCTCCCCCAGACGGGCCGCGCGGGCCAGCCATGCCTCGCGGATCGGGGCGAAGCCGAAGGTGGCAAAGCGGCTCTCCCAGAGGGCATAGGCCGTGGCCAGATTGGGCAGAAACTCTTCTGGAGACAGGAACACGCCCGCCTCCGAAAGCGACGTTGGCGCGACCGCGCCTTCTTCCAGCCCGCTTGTTGCAGGTGCCTCCACCAGATTGACGCCGATCCCGATCGCCAGCATGTCGGTGCGACCGCCCTGCCCGTGACTTTCCAGCAGGATCCCCGCAAGCTTGGCGCCGTTGAGCAGAACATCGTTGGGCCATTTCAGGGCAAAGCCGCTGCTGCGCCCGGTCAGGTTTACGAAGGCGTCATGAAGTGCCAGCGCCGCCACGAAGGAGCGCAGCGCTACGACGTCCGGTGGCTCCGAGGGGCGCAGAACCAGCGTTCCGGCGAAGTTGCCTGCAGGGTTGACCCAGGCTCGCCCGCGTCGGCCATGGGCGGCGGTCTGCATACGCGCGACGAACCAGGTGGGTCCAGAGAGATCAGCGGCGCGGCGGCGCGCCTCGGCCATGGTGCTGTCGACCTCGTCGAGACGGATCAGGTCATAGCCTTCGGGCCAGTCCGGCGCGTTGCTCAATTGACGAGCGTGCCCGCAGCGGCGAGAGCCAGGCCCTCGATCCCGAAGAGATTAATGACACCAAGAACCATGATAACGGCGGAACCCGTCAACAGGACCCGGCCGACCAGCGGCATTGAGCCATCCAGAGCATCGCGCTCCTCACCGAAATACATGTAGTAAATGATCCGCAGGTAATAGAAGGCGCCAATCACGGACGCGATTACGCCTGCCACCGCAAGCCAGAACATGCCCGCATCAACGGCCGCCTTGAGAACGTAGAACTTTCCAAAGAAGCCGACCAGCGGCGGGATACCTGCGAGGCTGAAGAGCAGAACCAGCATGGCCAGTGCCCGGCCCGGTTCGTGGCTGGAATAGCTTTGCAGGCTGTCGATATCGGTAACTGGCTGGCCGTCCTTCTCCATCGACAGGATGAAGGCAAAGGTACCGATATTCATGGTTACGTAGATTGCCATGTAGATCAGCATGGACTGCACGCCCTCGGCGGTCCCGGCGGCTAGGCCCATCAGGGCAAAACCCATATGCGCGATCGAGGAATAGGCCATCAGGCGCTTGATATCGCGCTGCCCAATCGCGGCCACGGCGCCAAGGAACATGGACGCCACGGACAGGAACGCCACGATCTGCGACCAGTCGGAGACAACGCCACCAAATGCGTCATGCACGACCCGCGCGAAGAGCGCGATTGCAGCGACTTTCGGTGCTGTTGCGAAGAAAGCGGTGATTGGTGTGGGGGAGCCTTCGTACACATCGGGTGTCCACATGTGGAACGGCGCGGCGGAGACCTTGAAGGCCAAACCCGCACAGATGAAGACAAGACCGAAGAGCAGGCCAAGCGATACATCGCCTTCGCCAAGCGTCGAGAAGATGCCCTCAAAGAGCGTTGTTCCTGCAAAGCCATAGGTCAGCGAGGCCCCGTAAAGCAGCATGCCGGAGCTCAGCGCGCCGAGGACGAAGTATTTCAGGCCGGCCTCTGTGGAGCGGACGCTGTCACGGCGGAGCGCTGCCACGACGTAGAGGGACAGCGATTGCAGCTCGAGCCCCATGTAGAGCGCCATCAGGTCGCCTGCGGAGACCATCATCATCATGCCCGTGACCGCAAGCGCCACGAGGATTGGGTACTCAAAACGGAACAGGCCGTGGCGGGTCATGAAATCCTGGCTCAGCAAAAGGATCGCCGCCGCGCTCAGCAGGATCATGACCTTGGCAAACCGGGCGAACCCGTCATCAATAAAGGCACCGCCGAAGGCCACGTTGACGCCCTCGCCCGACAGGCCGATCCAAGCGGCCAGCGCGACGAACAAGGCCGAGGTCGACCACAGAACCAGCGGGGCCGTTTTGTCCTTGCCGGTGTAGACAGCGCCGATCAGCGCACCCATCGCAAAGACCGCAAGGACGATCTCGGGCAGGACAATGGAAAGATCAGACTGGATCATGTTCTAACGCTCTCAGTTACCGGCCACGGCCGTAAGGGCACCGCTGTCCAGCAATGCCGTGTCATAGTTTGCGATCAGGGCCGCAACGCTTGGGCCGATCATGTCGGTAACCAGCGACGGGTAGACGCCCAGAAGGATCGTCATGAAGATCAGCGGGGCAAAGATCGCGCGCTCACGCTTTTTCATGTCGGTGATCGATTTCAGGCTTTCCTTGATCAGGTCACCCAGCAC
>JABDPP010000217.1 GCA_013042765.1 Litoreibacter sp. | reverse complement strand
TCATCTCTCTGTAAGATAACGCAAAAATCGGGCTTATGTGCCGAAAGTTCAATCGCGCCATCCAGGAGCGGCTTGTATTCAACGACACGGCCCGGCTCGATCCCGCAGGAGCCCGCGATGATCGCCTTGGGTGTTGCGTCGTCGATCCGCACCGCCAGTTCGTTCGCTGCAAACCCGCCGAAAACAACGGAATGGACTGCCCCGATGCGCGAGCACGCCAGCATTGCCACAAGCGCCTCGGGAACCATCGGCATGTAGATGATGACCCGATCGCCGACGGTCACGCCCTTTGCGCTGAGTGCCCCGGCGAGCGACGCAGTCTGGCGCTGCAATTCGGCATAGGTGATTTTGCGCAGTGTGTCAGTGACCGGGCTGTCATAGATGATCGCTGTCTGGTCGCCATGGCCGGCTTCCACATGCCTATCAACCGCGTTCCAGCAAGTGTTGACCTGCGCATCCTTGAACCATTCATAGAGCGGCGCGTTATCGTCAAAGAGCGCTTTCGAGGGAGGCTTGTCCCAGTCGATTGCGTTTGCCGCCTCCATCCAGAACCTTTCGGGGTCGGACTTCCAGCCTTGGTAGATTTCCGCGTATGTCATGGTCTCGCTCCTCATCGTCCGAGACGGACGTTACGCCGCACTCAGTCCTCGAGACAAGCCCCCGCTCTGCGCCGCGGCGTCACAGGTAGCGCTAAACCCGGCGCTAAGCGCCGGACTGAAGGAAGAAGCGAGGTTTGACGGGCGAAGCCCGCCCGCTGTTTACCCGTATTGGGCGACGGGCGTGCCGGCGACGGCAGACATGTTCAGCAATCCGCGCGCGGTGATCGAGGACGTAACGATATGCGCCCGGTTGCCCATGCCCATCAAGATGGGACCAACCTCCTGACCGCCTGCCTTCATCTTGAGAATGTTGCGCACACCCGAGGCGGCGTCGGCGTTGGCGAAAACCAGCACATTCGCTTCCCCTTCAAACCGGGCGTCCGGGAAGATCCGTGCCCGCAGGCCCTCGTCGAGGGCCGCGTCGGTGTGCATTTCACCTTCGTAGAGGAAATCACGCGGTTCGCTGTCGAGGATTGCCAGCGCCTCGCGCATTCGAAAACCGGTGTCGCAATCGAGGTTTCCGAACTGGGAATGCGAGCAGAGCGCAATCTTGGGCTCGACCCCGAAACGGCGGACATGGCGTGCCGCGCCAATGACTGTCTCCGCAATCTGGGCAGGGCTGGGTTCAGGATGCACATGGGTGTCGGCCACGAAGAGCGGACCGTCTTCCAAAATCATCAGGCTGAGCGCACCGACCGGGTGCAGTTCTTCGTTGCCGAGAACCTGAGAGATGTAGTTCAGGTGCCAGAGATACTGGCCGAAGGTGCCGCAGATCATGCTGTCAGCATCGCCACGATGCACCATGACAGCGCCGATCGCCGTCGTATTTGTGCGCATGATGGCGCGTGCGAGGCTTGGCGTAACACCCTTGCGGGCCATGATCTGGTGATAGGTCGTCCAATAATCGCGGTAACGAGGGTCGTCCTGGGGATTGACCAGTTGGAAATCGCGACCCGCCTTCATGCTCAGACCGGCCCGCTCTGCGCGAGCCTCGATCACGCGCGGGCGACCGATCAGGATCGGCGTGTCGGTGGTCTCTTCAATCATCGCGTTCGCGGCGCGCAGGACGCGTTCGTCTTCGCCTTCGGTGAAAACGATGCGGCGCGCTTGAGTTTCCGCCGCCTCGAAAACGGGGCGCATGATCATCGAGGTCTTGAAGACAGAATCGTTGAGTTTGTCTTTGTAGGCCTTGATGTCCTCGATCGGACGCCCGGCGACGCCGCTTTCCATCGCAGCCCGTGCAACGGCGCTGGCGACAACGCCCATCAGGCGCGGATCAAAGGCCTTCGGAATCAGGTAATCGGCACCGAAGGTCATCGGCTCACCCTGATAGGCAGCCGCAGCCTCGGCGCTGGTTGTCGCACGCGCCAGTTCGGCAATACCTTCGACGCAGGCGATTTTCATTTCGTCGTTGATCTCTGTCGCGCCCACATCCAGTGCACCGCGGAAGATGAACGGGAAGCACAGCACGTTGTTGACCTGGTTGGGATAGTCAGACCGACCCGTCGCAATGATGGCATCTGGCGCAACTTCGCGGGCATCGGCGGGCCAGATCTCCGGCTCAGGATTGGCCAGCGCGAAAATGATCGGAGTCGTCGACATCTTGGCGACCATATCCTTGGTCAAAACGCCAGCTCCGCTCAGTCCGAGGAACAGGTCCGCGCCATCAATCGCCTCATCGAGCGTGCGCAGGTCGGTGGCTTGTGCGAACTCCTGCTTTTGCGGGTTCATGTCCTTCGTGCGGCCCTCGTAGATCAGCCCCTCGATGTCGCACAACCAGATGTTCTCACGCTTCACGCCAAGCTTGACGAGCATATTCAGGCACGCAATGCCCGCAGCACCGCCACCGGTGGAGACGATCTTGATATCTTCAAACTTCTTGCCGGCAACGCGTAGCGCGTTGACAGCCGCAGCCCCCACAACAATGGCGGTTCCGTGCTGGTCGTCATGGAACACCGGGATATTCATGCGCTCCTTACAGAGCTTTTCCACGATGAAGCAGTCGGGTGCCTTGATATCCTCAAGGTTGACGGCGCCGAAGGTGGGCTCCAGCGCACAGACGATATCGGCCAGCTTCTCGGGGTCCTTCTCGCCGAGCTCGATGTCGAAACAATCTATATTTGCGAACTTCTTAAAGAGAACCGCCTTGCCTTCCATCACCGGCTTGGAGGCGAGGCCACCGATATTGCCAAGTCCCAAAACAGCGGTACCGTTGGTCACGACCGCAACGAGGTTGCCGCGCGCGGTATAGTCCTGGGCTGTATCGGGATTTGCCTTGATCTCGAGACAGGCTTCCGCAACCCCGGGGGAATAGGCGCGGGAGAGGTCGCGCCCGTTGGCCAAGGGCTTTGTTGCCCGAATTTCAAGCTTCCCCGGCTTTGGATACTTGTGATAATCCAGCGCCGCGGCCCTAAGGCTCTTCTGACGATCTTCTTCCAAAACCAATCCCCTCCCAAAAGATAGTTTAACATTAAACTACCTCACGGCAGTCTCTTCTTGACGCTGCTTATGCCTTATTTTGAGGACTTGCAAAAGCTTAGTTTCCCCAGCAGTGTTTTCCACGGGGAGGTCGACATGGTGAAAACCGAGGCAGAGGTGCGGATTTCGACGCAGGAATTGCGCGACGATCTCCCGTTTTTCACCAAGATCCTGAAGATGCAGCTCGATATGATATATCCTGCGGATGATCCCTCTGTCGCGGTATTTTCAGGTCATGGCCTGCGGGTTCGGGTCGAAAAGAACGCCCCGGAGGGCCCCGTCACGCTGCGAATCCTCACCGAAGATCCGGAAGGTTTTGCCAACGGGGCGCGCCACCTGACGGCGCCGAACGGAACCCGTATCGAAATCGAAGAACTGAGCCCGCCGCTCGTTCTGCCGGAAACCGAACATGCTTTCGTGGTGCGCAAACTGGCGGATCAGGCGCCCTGGATCATCGGGCGCGCTGGCATGCACTACCGCGACCTCATCCCGGACCGACTCGGCGGCTCAATCATCGCGTCACATATTCGGATCCCCGATGGCGGCCCTGTGCCAGACATGGTGCATTACCATATTGTCGGGTTCCAGTTGATCTTCTGCTACCGGGGCTGGGTCGATCTGGTTTACGAGGATCAGGGCGAGCCGTTCCGGTTGCATGCCGGATGCTGCGTGATCCAGCCGCCCCAAATCCGGCACAAGGTGCTCTACGCCTCGGACAATATCGAAGTGATCGAGATCGGCGTGCCCGCAGACCATATCACGACAATCGACCACGACATGACACTCCCCAATGGGCCCGCCAATCCCGAGCGCCGCTTTCAGGGTCAGAAATTCGTGCATCACGAGGTCGAGCGTGCGGCTTGGCAACCGTTCCGTATCCCTGGCTTCGATTGCCGCGACACAACGATCGCCGAGAACACTCAAAATGTCGCCGGGGTTCAGGTCGTCAGGCCCGGATCGGGAGATAGTCCCGCAACCCGGCACAGCGCCGACATCCTGTTCACCTTTGTAATTGAGGGCGAGATGACACTGGAAGGCGAAGATAAGCCCCCATTCCGTCTCTCCCACGGCGATGCGTTCGTGATCCCGCCGGGCATGAAAACGCGATACGTGGACCCAAGC
>JABDPP010000216.1 GCA_013042765.1 Litoreibacter sp. | reverse complement strand
GCTTGGTACAACGTCTGCCCAGAAGAAGCTGTTTTTCAACTTGCGCAAGGCCAAGAACCGGATCGGTGCGCTTGAAGACGGCGATTTGCGCCCCGAACATGTCGAGCGGATTGCCCATGACCTGAACGTGACCGAGGACGAGGTTATCTCGATGAACCGGCGCATGTCCGGCGGCGATGCGTCGCTCAATGCGGTTGTTTCGGCCGATGGCGAGGGCACTGCTCAATGGCAGGATTGGCTGGAAGATGAAGATGCCGATCAGGCTAGCGATTACGAGGCGCGTGACGAGTTGGAAACCCGCCGTGAGTTGCTGAACGAAGCGATGGACGTGCTGAACGATCGTGAAAAGGACATTCTGATCCAGCGTCGGCTGCAGGATAAGGCGGTGACGCTTGAAGATCTGTCCGGCCAGTATGATGTGAGCCGGGAGCGCATTCGCCAGATCGAAGTACGCGCGTTCGAGAAGCTTCAGGCCCGTATGCAGGAGCTTGCGAAGGAGCGTGGTTTGCTGGCCGAGGCATAATCCGCCTGTAGATCAATTGAAAAAGCCCGCCCTTCCGGCGGGCTTTTTTCTGCGCTAGCCTTCTGAAAAAGGGGAGCGCGATGACCAAGCCGATCAACTGGGGTATTCTTGGAGCCGCGAAATTTGCTCTTCAGCAGATGGCTCCCGCGATCCATATGGCGCGGGGGGCAAGGCTGGCCGCACTTGCGACACGCTCGGCGGAGAAAGCCATACCTTTCCAGGCATTCTGCCCCGATTTGAATGTGCACTCCAGCTATGACGCGCTTCTTGCGGATCCACAGATCGATGCGGTCTATATTCCACTGCCCAATTCGATGCATGTCGAATGGACCAAAGAGGCGTTGCGCGCAGGCAAGCACGTCTTGTGCGAGAAGCCGATTGCCATGCGGGCGAGAGAAATAGATGAGCTGATCGCGCTGCGTGATCAAACCGGTCTGCTGGCCGCAGAGGCCTATATGATCGTTCATCACCCCCAGTGGCATCTGGCCAAGCAGCTTTATGAAGAGGGCCAGATCGGGGTTTTAAGACACGTCTCCGGCATTTTCAGCTACGATAATTCCGCGGATCCCGGAAATATCCGCAACGCGCCCGAAACGGGCGGCGGCGGGATCCCGGATATCGGCGTCTATACGTTTGGCGCAACCCGCTTCGTCACCGGTCAGGAGCCGGAGGACATTTCTGCGAACATCACTTGGGAAAACGGTGTTGATGTGAAGGCGGAGGTCACAGCACAGTTTCCGGGCTTCAGTCTGCATTCGATGGTTTCGATGCGGATGATGCCTTTCCAGGAAATGCTGTTTCACGGCACGGACGGTACAATCCGCCTGACCGCGCCGTTCAATCCACTCAGCTATGGTGAAGCGCAGGTCGAGCTGCGGCGTAAGGATGGCGGCCTGTCGCTGCGCAAATTCCCGGCTACAAATCATTACGTGCTTCAGGTAGAGGCGTTTTCCCGCTCCGCACGCACCGGTGACCCGTATCCCGCGACGCTGGAGTTTGCAAAGGGGACACAAGCCATGATCGATCGGGTTTTTGATTCAGATCAGAGTCGCGCAGGGCAGCTTTGATAAGATCCCTCCAGTCTCTTAGAGGGAGGGTTTTTGATGGCCGAGACACACGATACCGAACCGGAGCAGACCGAAGGCGGGCAATCGCAGGTTCTCATGAGGGGCTTGTGGATGTTGATCATCGTCCTTTTGTTGCGCTTGGCCGATTTCCTGCTGCTGGTCGTGGCTGTTCTGCAATTCGGATGGCTGCTGTTTGCTAAGAAAAAGAACGACCGACTGGCGGAGTTTGGCGAGAAGCTAGGAAACTGGCTGCTCAAGGCCGCGAAGTTCCAGTCCGCTGTGTCAGAAGAAAAGCCCTTTCCCTGGACGAAGTGGGAATGAGGGCCTGAAGCCTTGCGCCTCTGGCGCCAGGAAAACCTTCAGTACGTACCCAGCGCGGAAACCCATAGGTCTGCCTCGTGATCCCGCCCGTAAGCGACGAGCCCGATGGATTGCACACCGTCCGGCTTGATCCTTCCGGGCAGAAGGCGCCCGGACGGTTTAAAGGCGTCAAACGGGATTTCCACGGTTTGCCAATCTGTTGAGCTCTCGAACGGGGCCTGGTAATATTGCCACGGCAGCAACGTTGCGCCCGTGCGCAGATGGATGAAATAGCGCTCCCCATTTC